>PBLM01000007.1 GCA_002721775.1 Rhodospirillaceae bacterium
GCCGATAGCTGATGCTATTTCAATCTTTTTCATCGAGCCATTTATCTTGACACTGCTGGGAGGTCTCTTCCTTGGTGAGCCGGTAGGTTGGCGAAGAATTATTGCGTGTATGGTTGGTTTTGGTGGTGCCCTTCTAGTTATACAACCACAATATGAAACCGTTGGTCTAGCAGCAGCCTTTCCTGTGGGCACAGCCATTTGCTTTGCTTTTTATCTGCTGCTAACACGCAGAATGACCCAAACCGCTCATCCCATTACCATTCAAATTTTTACAGCATGCGCAGCTTTTCTGGTGATTGCTCCCATACTGCTTATCATGCGAGATTCTGCACTGCCAGAATTGCATCTCATAGTTATTGATGGCTATCAGCTGTATCTTCTTATCGGTGTAGGGATAGCAGCTACTATTGCGCATATGTTTCTCACATTTGCTTTTCGATATGCGGCTGTATCGATACTCGCCCCTCTGCAGTATTTGGAAATTGTTGCAGCAACTATTTTTGGACTTTTAATTTTTGACGATTTTCCAAATAAGATTACTTTATTAGGTATCACCATCATTATATGCTCAGGAATCTACGTCCTAATGCGTGAAAGACGGTTGGAACTGGATAGACAGGCCAAACAAACGCTTGTTTAATAATCGGCAAGCCAGCTGAGTCCACTCTCGATATCAGATACAGGTCTGTATTCTGCACCGATATAACCCTGATACCCAGTTTCATAAAGAGCAGGGATCAGATTGACATAATTTAGCTCTCCAAGGTTAGGTTCTGCTCTTTCAGGTACGCTAGCAATTTGAACATGCCCAATGAACGGCAGATGCGCCTTGAACCGATTTAGCACATCACCTTGCAAAATCTGAATGTGATAGAAATCAAACATCATTTTTATCCTATCACTTCCAATTGCTGAAATTATCTTTGTTGTAGCTTCGACAGATTGCAGGTGATAGGACGGCGCATCACGATGGTTTAAAGGCTCAATTAAAATTGTCAGGTCTAACATTTCTGCTATTTGGGCCGCATAACGCAAATTCTCCTGAAATGCTTCGTCGGCTTCTTTACTTTGATCTGTAACGCCTGCCATAACATGAATGTTGGCACAGCCAACGGCACTAGCATAGCCTACCGCTTCATCAATATGAGCTCTAGCTTCCTCCTCACGTCCAGGTACAGCAGAAAGTCCATTTTCATTTGCAGATAAGTCTCCACGTCGCGTATTAAGCCCAAGCATTGGTAAACCTGTTTGATCCAAAACAGCTTTTAGCTGTTGAGGATCACAATCATAAGGCCAATGACATTCCACAGCGTGAAAGCCAGCATTGTGGGCGGCCACGACAGCCTCCGGCAAGGGCCGGTCCGTCCATAGAAACCCAAGATTAGCTGACCATTTTATCATGTTTTTTCACAGCATTTAGTTTTGCTTGAGGTTGGATAGAAGCCCACCTAAGGCTATCACAGGTGATGCCAGAGTAAAAATCAAAACAAAGGGTTTATTAAACAGGTTTCAATAGTGGCAAAATATAAATTTTGTGTGATAGGCTCTCTAGATTGGGCACAGATAATTCAGTGTATATCGACAACAGATATGCTGAAGGGAATTATATATGACTGAGAAAAAAGATAGGCCGCTCAGTGCGAGGTAGCTTGAGCCAGATATTTTTTGATGGCATACCGGCTGTGTCTGCACAATTGAAAATCAGTTAGGTCAGGCTGGTAACGGAGCAACATATAGGGGGATATCTGATGAAAAAAATCGTTCTAACAGGCGCGGCGGGCCGACTAGGCGGCTATTTGCGTGAACCATTAACAAAAATGTGTAACGAACTCGTATCAACTGACCTGAAGCCCAAGCCCAACAAGCTGTTTACAGGTGAAAGTTATATCGAAGCAGATCTTGCTGATTATCAGGCAATGGCTGAAATCATTGACGGGGCGGATATGGTGGTTCATTTTGGCGGTCACCCTGACGAATATCCCTTTGAAGATATTCTGCATTCTAATATTGTGGGCTGTTATAATATATGGCAAGCCGCACACAAGGCAGGTGTCCGCCGTGTTGTCTATGCAAGCTCTATACACGCTGTGGGAATGTATCCAAAAACAATTGCCATAGACAGTGATACACCGCATCGGCCAGACAGCTATTATGGGCTGGCCAAGTGTTTTGCAGAAGATATGGCAAAACTATACTGGGATAAGAAGGGCCTTGAAACGGTCTGTCTGCGCATTCTTTCCTGTGCTAATGTTACAAATACGCGGGCGTTGGGAAGCTGGCTTTCTTACGATGATTTAATCCATTTGGTTGAACGGTCCATTGATACACCAGTCACAGGATTTACTGTAATATATGGCGTATCAAACAATGAACGCAGCCCTGTTGATAACTCAAAAGCAGGCTTTCTTGGCTACCGGCCAACTGATAACGCTGAGCAGTTTGCAGAGGAAATACTCGCTCAAACACCAACACCCGACCCGTCAGACCCTGACCAGATGTGCCATGGCGGCCCGTTTGCGACCACAGACCTTGGGGAAAGTGGTGTGGCAAAACTTGGCCTTGTTGAGAATGTAACTTAGGCCCTTTTAATCTCGTCAATATTCTGGCCGATAGCCTGACCAATTAATCTGATGTCAGAGGCAATTGTCGCAAAGCTGAAGCCACGAATAAATGCTGATGTAAGATAAGCTGGCGCGCCGCAATGAATACCGGCATGCTTGCCATGTTTTTTAGCTGCGGCCATAATTGTCTCAATAGCCTCATCTACATCTGGTTCTTGCCGGTCAAGTCCAGGCTTATATCCCATTGAAACCGCAAGGTCAGATGGGCCGACATATACACCAGTCAGACCATCTGTTGCACAAATGGCGTCAACATTGGACAATGCCTCAACCGTTTCAATCATCGCAAGAGATACCAGCGTATCATTGGCAGCATCATGATACCCCCCACCATGGACAAGCATTGCCCGAGTTGGGCCTGATGATCTGTATCCTTGTGGGGCATAACGCATCGCCCCGACAAATGCTTGCGCATCTTCTGCCGTGTTCACCATAGGACAGATAATACCCAAAGCTCCACCATCAAGCAGCTTCATGATAATACCCGGTTCATTCCAAGGCACACGAGCCATCGGCGTAATACCAGATGCTGTCATGGCCTGCAGCATGGTCAGCGCCGTTTGATAATCAACCAACCCATGTTGTAAATCTATAGTCAGGCTGTCAAAATCGTAACCCGCCATGATTTCGGCTGTGACGCTGGATGGTATTGAACACCAGCCATTCAGACCATTTCCGCCAGCCGCCCATTTATCCTGTAATTTCGTTAATTTCATTAATTTCTCCATGGCCTTTAGTCATGTTCAGATATACAGAATAACGCCCTGTTTTTTTTGAAAAGTGAAACAACTCTGTGCTATTTATCATACCATTTTTTTTTCAGCTGCCTATAAATGAATATACAGCCAATACCGACGGCCAAATAAATCAGCGGGGTAATGTCCATATTTAATCTTCCTGTTCAATTTATCTTCGTTGTTCTAAGACTGCGTCATTAACAGCAATCTGGCAATGCGCTAATCGGGTAAACCTATAATCAGCAAACCGGTTATATGCTACTTGCGCGAAGTGCCTTATGCCAGGCAATCCCACGAAAATGCTTAAAACACGCCAATAAGGCAACTCGCGCCAGATCAAAAGAAACGCATCAACACCGATATGCAAACGCCCTTCTGCATCAAGTCCATGCAAACGACGAAGACCATCTGCCTGCGAAATTTTGAACGGTTTCAATGGTGCTGGGTCAGAGGCTATATCCAACCAACGAAATTTATTCGCTTGTGCGATTTTTTTATAATAATTGATTTCACGTGAACACAGACCACATTTACCGTCGTAGAAAATTGTATTCATGATAATGCCATTCTTTCACAAATTTAATATCGCTTCAAAAAATATAGTCAAGAAGAGACTTGTAAATACATCACCACTTGAGCCCATCTTTGCAGCACGCCGCTGTCACATAAACGATATAGGAAATTGTCCTTATAATGACAGACCCTAACCAGCCAGTTCCATATTTTATATATAAAATATGCTCAGATCACTTGTGGCGGCAGGCAAAGAAAGCTGGTCAGTTTACTGGAGCGCCTGTTGATATCGAAGATGGATTCATTCATTTTTCAACCGCTGACCAGATGAAAGAAACTGCTGAGAAGCATTTTCATGGCCAGACAGACTTACAACTACTTCAGGTTGATGTCACTGATTTAAATATCGTCTGGGAAGCGTCACGCGGCGGCCAGCTCTTTCCGCATCTTTATGACGTCCTGCCTTTGTCTGCTGTGGTAAGAGTCTGGGATTTACAGCTGGATGAAAACCACAAGCACCTGTTCCCCGAGGTTGACTGATGTCATGCATATTGGCCTGCTACCCAACCGTTGGCATTTCGGCTTATGGAATTGACCCCTGATGTGGCATAAAATAAGTTGATGCGGAAATTTCGTTCAACAACTCATCATTGAGGCATGTACTGATGGCTATAAACAACCCCACTCCAGAACAAATGACCGATATGATTGAGGCAATATTTGCCAAGACTGATGACCTGCTAATTAACAACGACTTATCACCTCCAAGCGACCGGATAGGTTTTACTGAATTGTTAAGACTTGTCTTTGATGACGATAATGCAGGCCGTGCCATTTTTAATAATTTTGATGAAAAGCTATTGGAAACATTATGGGAGATGTATAGAAAAAGGCCCAAAAACGAGAAGAATTGAGTGTTACGCTGCTAGTTAGTGCGTTTCTTTTATGATTAAATCAGAGGCTTTTTCACCTATCATCAGCGTTGGTGCATTCGTATTTCCTGATGTGATAGATGGCATAATCGAAGCATCTACCACACGGAGCCTATCAACTCCACGAACCTTTAATTTTTCATCAACAACAGATGATTTATCCTTGCCCATTTTGCACGTTCCAACTGGGTGATAGATTGTGGTCGCGGTATCACGTATCCAATTCAGCGTCTTATCATAATCTTTCAAATTTGTAGACTTCCCAGGTGCGAACTCATCTGTAATAAGTGATGCAACTGGCTCTACTTGGCAAATCTCCCTAGTGATCTGAATTGCTTTTACCATAGTGTCACAATCTTTTTTTGTTGATAAATAATTTGGGTAAATTTTTGGATAATCTTCAGGATTAGAAGATACAATTTGCAAATGACCTCGGCTTTCAGGCCTAAGCTGACAAACTGAGGCTGTGAAAGCAGAAAATTTATGAGGTCCGTCTTCAACCCGGTCAGCGCTGAAAGGCTGAATATGATACTGAATATCTGGCGTATCTAATGCATTATCAGTTCTCAAGAAACCAGTGCCCAAACTGGCCGCCATTGCCATCGGTCCACTCCTCTTGAAAAGATATTCCACGCCCATACCAATCTTTCTATATAAACTCTTTGTCTCCACATTTATGGTGGACGCATTACATCGATAGACCGGTCTTGCTTGCAGGTGGTCCTGAAGATTTTTACCTACTCCAGGCAAATGAACTAGTGGTTCAATACCGTGCTTTGACAATTCTTTTTGGTCTCCCAAACCCGAGAGCATAAGTAACTGGGGAGAGCCAATGGTACCTGCGCATAAAATCACTTCTTTTCTTGCTTTAATCCTTTTTCTTTCACCACCCATAATTACTTCAACACCAATAGCGGCTTTTCTCTCAATCAATATTTTAGTTGTTTGTACATTCGTGCATATCTCTATGTTTTTATTGCCTTTCAAGGGGCTTAAATATGCCTTTGCCGCGCTACATCGTAAACCGTCGGTCATTGTCATTTGAAAGTAACCTACCCCTTCCTGACTTTCTTGATTGTAGTCATCGGTCCATTTATATCCTTTGTTGACAGCCGCCTCTAACCAAGCCTTAACTATGTCCCTATCAACTCTATTTTTTGAGACTTGAATAGGGCCTCCTTTCCCTCGCAGGTGATCGGGAGCCCCTTCCCAATTCTCTGTTTTCTTAAAATAGGGTAGCACGTCATTCCACGCCCATCCCTCGTTCCCTAACTGGCGCCAGTGCTCAAAATCTTCAGGCTGACCTCTTACATAAAGCAATCCATTTATCGAACTGCTACCTCCCAAAATCTTGCCCCTTGGCCAATTGATAGAACGTCCATTTAAACCGTTATCTGGCTGAGTTCGATAGCACCAATCAGTCCTTGGATTACCCATGGTTTTAAAGTAGCCAACAGGAATATGTATCCACGGGTAGTTATCTTTTCCTCCAGCTTCTAAAAGGCAGACACTGAAACGGTTATTTGATGTAAGACGATTAGCTACAACACAACCCGCAGAACCAGCTCCAATTATTACATAATCAAACTCCAATCTTTTCTTCCTTCAACTTAACAGCGCAAAATTTTTTCACGACATTTTCAAGTATTCTAGAAATATTGTTAATGAATTGATTGTGCGGGAGAGAGCCGCAAAAAGTGATTGAACCAACCGAGAAAATACTTCCTCCACCAGGAACCTGAAAATACACCATATCTGCTCGTTTGATATTCATCTCAGGTTCACCAGAAACATTTGTGAGATGAGTGAGTTGTTCTTCTGGAACCAGCATGAATTTACCTTCAAGATCGTATGACTGAGCAAGAATGGTAATATTTTGGTCACCACCCAATTTACTATCAACCCGGTCTAATTCAAACCCTGCAGCNCCCCCTCCGCTAAAACCAAANTCACCCAAAATCTNCTCATGAACCCCCTCAAACACCCAATCAAGTTTTTTATCAAAACAGGTTCTTTTNTATGGCATGCCGACAAAATTTCCTTGCGCTGTAAATCCAACACCTACTAGCTTTTGCGGAGGCCGAGCNTTTCGNCGCCATAACCCTCCATATTTTCCATCAAAAGCATTGTAGTACTCNCCAGGNTCTGATGCCCAGGCTCTGATACCATCTTCAGCACGCCTAATTTCNAGCAATGANNGNTCCTCNAGGTGTCTAGCAATTCGCCAATAGAAACCNTTACCNCCCAAATAANTTAGGTTNCCCCCACTCTCACGATANNTTANCAATGCATTNAGCATGCTCTCNGTAAAATANTCNGGNTGNCTTCCNGTCATTACCGCTTTGTAATTCTNTAAAGCGCTCANNCCATCACAATCTAATTCATCATCTGTGATGATATCATAGTCTATGCCCTTCTCATGCAGCCAAGAAATTAAGTGACTATCTGCTTGGAAATGACGCAATCCGGAGCAATGTGTGGAGCCAAAAGTTAAAAAACCTGGCCTTAAATTAAAGAGCACTCTTTTGTTTGAAGCATGACATATTCCCGAACCATCTGAATGATTGTTATAGGTTGACAACCCGTAATGAACTAAATTTGANGGNTTATGNGGATAANCNTTNCATTTTTCCGTTTTTTCAACCCAATCTTGNCTAAAATCAGGGCGCGCATGATTGCCATATATNGTGTAAGTGAACGTTGAAATCAAAAGNCACAAATCAGCTTTTGGCTTATCCAATNCCGCNCAAANAAAAAATGGAATACAGTCATAGTGNCCTTCAGCNTCTATNCGAATAAAATATGCCCCTGATGGCATGCCTTGAGGGATAACGAGCTCAAAGTCCACCTCCCAACCAAAGTCATATATGTCATCTTCGTGGAAATAAATTGCTGCATAATGAGAAGGTTTATGTTTCCAACAAAACTCTGTGCCGTTCCACTTTTGCCCCGTNACACCTCGAGTTGGTGAGTTTTTAAGAACTAGGTCTGGCCCAATCGATGCTTTTACATNAAGCGATTGNATACTTTCTTCAAAATTCCANGCGGCNATCTCATCNNCNTTTANGATAATTTTTGGNNCCTCTATTTTTCCATTAAAACTTTCGCCGCTGTTTTCTTGACAACCTGCTATCTGAAAAAATTCGTTTTGAGACTGTAACTTTTCAATCAAGCCAACATCAANTTTGCTTTGCNCCGAACCNGTGCAGCTTTTGATTTCTGAAGAAATCGTCAACTTGAGTTCNCCATCCGCCGTAGCTGAAAAATCTAACTGATACCAAATACGAGTTTTCAAATTAAACGGNGAGGAAATAAGTTCNAAATTATTAGAACANACGCTTAAAAAGCCATTNTTGTCCACGAANATTCTNAGCAAGCCCCAATNAAATANCGTTTGTGGTTTNCCNNNAATTAANGTNGGGTAAAACCAACTTTTTATTTGNAAAGCCGAAAATTTTNGAGGCTTGGAGTTTGCNCACNGACCTTGCATACGAGCCAGGAATTATNTCTTGTACTNTAGAGGGATAACTTGTCTTTGGAAAAAATNCNCTNNCATCTTCTTCANTGATGCCNGNACCATCTGGNTTTGGATCNGCACATATGGACCTAAAAATAGATGCCGTAAAATTTGATTTAGCANAACTAGATACNTAAAANTGTATCTTNTCACCTTCTCTTGCTGATAATTTATCGCTGTAACCAGNNAGAAAAACATCACTCACTGGCAANTTCCAATCANGGACANANAATTAAGAAGTTCACTTGNNGGNTCCACCCTTCATTCTTAGTCGCATCGCTTTAGTANCTTCTTCACTGCCATCGTGATGTGTACCAAACCAGACATCCAGNGGTACATCCATATTNCCATAATTACAGTCAAAATATCTGTGGTGTAATTGATGATGGAAATCTGCTGAATCAAGNAGTTTTGTTTTCTTATTTTTTATTTGTTCAAATCCNGAATGAGTGAATGCAGGATTNAAAGTNACAAGAATTAAATGCAACGTAAANATCATAGGATCAGTAGGAATAAAAATATGAATAAGAGGAGACGATTGGTATATGATATTTTCGACNGGATGCATTGAGATACCGGACCAAGGTCCAGTGTTNACATTNCGATGATGCGTAGCATGAACATGCTTNTATAAAAATGGAACATGAAGAAGTCTGTGTATAGAGTAGAAATGTATACCTCTGATTAATGGCANACAAAAAATCCAAAGAAAAAACTGGATAGGACTGCTCTGAAAATNAGTGGTTTCTACAATTTCATTTGCAACCCCATACCAATAAATNATTTCATAAAAAGTCCATGTTGTTACGCCGCTGAANACACTCCAAAATACATTATCGTAGACCTGANTTCTGAATTTGAATTTTTTGCTATTTTTAGCCATTTCCTTTTTAAGAAATTTANANTCATCTCCTTGCACCTTGAGNATGTGGAGATATAANTGCAAAGTTCCAGCAACCAAGAACAGCAAAGCCGTATTGCGCATAAATAAGTATGTCACCCAGCCATAATCAAACTCCCTCATGATTGATAAGCTAGGCATTAAATAGTTAGTTAAAATGAAAGCTAATANCAGAAAGAGGACAAAGCGAGAGATACTCACCCATCGCTTTACCATCCACCTAATGATTAAATTNAGTTTTGGTGGAAAATCAAAAAGTGGATTGTATTTTATTGGNTCACTGGGCTGATANTNCCAACCAGACGCCCTATTTTCCTCNGTCACAATTTTTTCCNTTTCCAACAATTTAAACTAATNAAAATTCATCTCTATNNAAANTTACCATAAACTAAATCAGGCAACCACGTNATAAGTCCTGGAAACAACGAAACAAATATNAGTACACCTATATACGCTANTAAGAATGGCAGGACGGCTATCGATATTTTATCTATTCCTAGGTTCGTTATTCGAGCAGCAACGAAAAGATTTGCGCCAACTGGAGGTGTTAGAAATCCAACCTCACAAGATATCACCATGATAATTCCAAAGACAATCGGATCAATTCCAAGAGCCATTACAATTGGAAGAAGTAACGGNGTAAGTAATATAATCTGAGCAATCGACTCAAGGAACATGCCGGTGATAATTAGTATTACAGAAATTATCATCAAAAGAAGAAAAGGGCTTTCGGTAACCCCTGAAAGCGCATCACCGATCATATCAGGAACGGACAGTANACTCATTAGTTCACCAAAGGCTTTTGCCGGACCAACAATAATTAGAACAGCCCCAGAAATCATTGCCGTTACTTTCAGGCAAGCGAAGATTTTTTTGATAGTCAGCTCTTTGTAAGCAACCCCTCCAATCAAAAGCGCGTAAAACACCGCGACTGATGCGGCTTCCGTTGGGGTAAATGCACCTGNGTAAATNCCNCCAAGTATTATGAATGGCGCGAGAATGGCCCATTTACCNTCAANCANTGTNCGCCTAACNTCAGACCATGAAAACTCNGCCCCNTCACTNACATAATTTCTTTTCTTNGCGATGATGTANACAGTAACCATNAAAAGAGCCGTTGCCACAAAACCAGGGANAAAACCAGCTAGGAAGAGGCGAGGTATCGATTGCTCGGCNACAATTCCATAGATAATCATCAAATTACTCGGAGGTATAAGGCTTCCAAGTGCCCCNCCAGCNGCNGCGATAGCTCCACCCATTGCTGGGTCCCACTTTTGTTTAATCATAGAGGGNATCATCACNGCACCAATAGCCGCAGTTGTTGCGGGGCCTGAGCCAGATANTGCTGCNAAAAACGCNCAGCCTAGTACGGCGACCAAGCCCAGACTGCCTGTATAATTGCCAATCATNGANTGNGCCATATTGACNATTCGTCNNGCCATNCCNCCCTGCTCCATTAATGAGCCAGCAAAGACAAACAAGGGAACAGTTACAAGAGGGAANGGTTCAACGCCNGTATACATTGAAAGAGCTACCTGAACCAGATTNAGGTCCATCATGAAGTAGCCNATNGCCGTGCCNATTGCGACAGCAATGGGTATNGGAATNGCCAACACTATCATCAAAACCATTGANCCAAACATAATNAGCGCTTGCTGCGCNTCNCTNANCTCAAAGATTATGTCCATTAACATATCATGCATGAGGCAGGTCCTCATTTTCTCGAGGCTCAAGGATNGGNTCATCAAACTTCAGCCATCNGTAATANACTTGNGCCAGGCGGAGGGTCATNAGCCCAAAGCCAAGTATCAAACACATATAAGGCCATTTTTGATCAATGTNTAAAGCGGGNGAACGGTATTCATCCTTCCAAAANGAAAGATCAAGAAGAANACTCTGATAGGTGAGAAAAATTCCAAAAAGAAACCAAATNAAGTCGCTAAAAATAGTNAGGCCTANNGCAATTTTGGTTGGGAACAACTGNACAAAGTTCATTACTCTGATGTGAGCCCGCTCTCTTACAGCCCAGGCTACTGAAATGTAAACTGACCACAACATAGCATAAATCGCTAGTTCATCAGACCATGAAGTTGGCATGCTGAATACGTATCTCATCACCACTTGGAAAAATACCATCGACGCCATAAACATGACTAAGGTGCCAGCCAATACTTCTTCAAAATGCTTTTCTAAGAAATTCCACATAATTAATTTGCTCTCAGTCAAATAAAAATCTGGCCCTCAGAAATGAGGGCCAGAAGAACTTTTTACTTATTTTGCTGCAGCGTAGATTTTTTCCATAATTGCTGAATATTCAGCTCCACGCTCCTTAGCAAAAGCTGTATGAACGGCTTTTGCCTTTTCCACAAAGGGGCCAATATCTGGCTGAGTAAATTTCACACCAGTTGCTTCCATTTTCTTTTGAACAATAGACATTCCATAATTTGTGTGGAATCTGGAAGCAGCTGTGGCGATTTTTGCTGCCATTTGCATTGCTTCCATTTGACTTTCGTCAAGCTTTTTCATGAAGCTGTCGCTTACAAAGAACGGAGGTGCGAGCACAAAATGCCCAGTCATTGCTACGTGCTTTGCAATGTCATGGAACTTCTGAGAATGCATTACGTCCAATGGCAAATCACCACCATCCACCGTCCCCGTTTGGGTTGCAGTAAGCGCTTCAGACCAAGCGATTGGCACGGGGTCAGACCCAAAAGCTTTATACGTATCAACCATAACAGTGTTCTTTGGAACACGGTATTTCATTTTCGCGAAATCAGCCAAATTATTAATTGGCTGCTTTGTATTGTAGATGTGTCTGAATGAGAACAGCGGAATTGTTACAAGATGAACACCAACTTCTTTTGGCATACCACCCCAAATATCTTGTCCCACAGGGCCATCCGCAACTTTCACTGCATGCTCGAAATTTTGAATCATATACGGCAAAACTAAAAGATCAATTTTTGGATAAAAAGGACCTGCATTGTTCTGGGCAATCATTGTTCCATCAAGTGTACCAAGTTGTAATTTTTTAAACTGCTCTTGCTCGCTTCCCATCTTATGGCAGCAGTGAACCTTAACCCGAACCGTGCCACCTGAAAGAGTTTGAAAGCGCTCTGCAAACAAATTCATAAAGGTCCCATATGGGTGACCCTCGTTTACAGAGTAACCAATATTCATGGTCACTTTTTTAGCATGAGCTGGCACTGCTAAAAACAGCACGCTTATGAATAATGAGCTCACTAGAAGCTTCAACATTCTCATTATTACCTCCCTATTTTTAAGCTAAGTTAAATAATTGTTGATCGATACTGTTCGATACAAACACCATTTGGCAAGCCCTAATCGGATTAAATCAATCAATAATCGACTATCATTTTGTGAAATTCTGGTCAGTAGGAATTAGGCTAAGTTCGAATAAATCGTAACAAGAGCAATAAAAGTCAGAACTATAAGTGCTGCAGTACGAAAATGAGTACTGCCATGCTGCTTAAAGTAACGCGCGCCAATATAGTTTATAAGGAGGTAAACTGGCGCACAAACCGCGCCAAAATATAGAAGCTCTTGAGTGATTTTTCCTAAAAACACCAGAGAGGCAAAATTAAGTGATGACATAGTGCTGAGAGCCATAACTATATTTGCACGAGTGGTTGTGGGATTGTCAGGCAGTGACATTAGCGCTGTCACCAAAGGTGGTCCACCCATACCTGCGGAGCCCTGGATAAGACCCCCAACCGTGCCAGACAGTGTCATCAATCCCTTTCCCACATCACCCTTGAAACGCCAGCCCGACGCCAGCAATCCCACAGTCAACAACAGAACAACAGAGATGATCAATTTCATGATTGTTGGTTCTGTTTCTACCAAAATCAACGTGCCAATCGGAACGGCAATTACAAGACCGCATAGCATTGGAATAAGTGTTTTTAAATTAGAGTCACGAATGTTAGCAGGAACAAGATACATAATTGTTGGAATTTCGATTATCACTAAAATACCGATAGCAAACACAGGCGGCAAAACAATACTCAATGATGGGACAATTACTAAAGCAGCGCCAAAGCCAAGGAACCCTCGCAGAAAACCTCCAACAGCAATAACAAGGATGCAAAAAATAATTTCTAAAATTTCTAAGCCAAGGAGCATTTGACGCCTAACCTGTTATGTTTAATTTTTGTTTAAATTTTCACAATCTTTCTTCGGTTAATTTCAAAAAAAGCAAACCCAAAAATAGACGCAAATATCAAGCTACCTCCAAATAACGTCCCTAAGCTAATATTTTCACCGTATATCAACCAGACCCAAACAGGTCCTAATGTGAATTCCAGAAGCATAATCAGAGGTACTTCAGCAGCCTTTAATACTTTTGTTGAGAGAACAAGAAGAGACTGCCCAACACCCTGCAAAACGCCCCCCCATAAAAAGCATAAAGCAACGTCACTTGCCAACGGCATGCCTTTCCAATCTCCAAATACTATACCAACACCCATGCTAATGATGCCTGTAAATAAAAGCACCGGGAGCATTTCGACATTCTTATTGTGGCGCAGTATCACTGCAAAACATGAAAAAGAACAGGCCGTCAAAAAAGCAAATGCAATTCCTAATTTACCTTCAGCACTGACATCAGCTAGGACAATAGTAATCACGCCAAAACATGCAGATGCCATTGCAATTATTGTAACCTTTGAAATAGTTTCTTTTAAAACCAACCAGGCGAGAAGAGCGGTGATGAATGGGGCGGTAGCAATAGTGAAAGTGCTGTTTGCTACTGTGGTGTTTGAAAAAGCAAATACATAAAAAGTTTGCGCAGATGTAAAAAAAGCGGCACCCAACAGGCCTGAAAAACCAATGCCTTTTGTAGCTTTCAATGCTCTATTTTTGTAGAAAAGCGATATTATCACTATCATCGTTAGAGTAAGAGCAAGGCCCCGAAAGAAAACCACTTCGAAGGCGTCAATAGAATTTAGGCTTCTGAAAATTAACCCTGCTGTGCTCACCATGGTTGCGGAAACAACCATCATCTTAATAGCAAGCGCCCTATTTAAATGAATATCTATCAAAACATTTTTTTTCTGATGTGTTCATTATTTCAAAATTCTTCCACTTTTCCATCCCGCAAAACTCTTTACAAATTACATTTCAGATAGTTACTTTTCTGACAATTTAACGCTTTTTGGATGAGTGATTGTACTTCTTTTTCAGATATTTCTGTCATCAAAGCTTGAGCCATAAATGCTGAATTCGGGTCATGCTCAGCACCGAGTAAAAACCAAAACAATGCAGTTCGTCTGTCCTCTTTGACACCTAACCCATCATGGTAGCTATTCCCAAGTGCTGTGAAAGCAAATGGGTAACCCTGCTTTGCGGATGCTTTAAATAATTCCAAGGCACGAATTAAGTCCACTTTTGTGCCCTGACCTGTTTGAAAAAGCAAGCCAAGACTAGCTTGCGCGACTTTATCTCCTGCGTCCGCAAGAGGCATCCATAATTGAATAGCCTCTTCAGGTTTATTTTCTGAAAGCTTTAAAAATCCCTTGTTTAGGTCATCTGCCATCGCTTTCCAGGTGAATGAGATGAGCGGAGCAAACAAAATATATTTATACCATTTCACTGAATTTTTGCCTTTATGAGTTTATTGAGATGAAGAGAACTGATATCCTTTATTCAGAGAATTTTGTGAGACATGGATCGGAAAAACCCAGTGATAATAGGACGTTCAGCGAAAAAAATTGAAGAGTGGCTGATCGCAGGCTTCCAGAAAATGATTTCACCAAAGTCAATCAAAGACACTATTTATGGAACCATCATTGCATTAGCTGTCCTCTTTTGTCTTCTTTTCATTTTTGAGCAATATCTGCGTTGATGTTTATTGAGAGTTTTTTCCATCATTAGACATCAAATATTTCATGATTGCTGTCTGGTCGAGAGAGCCCATCCCTCGTTCTTTTGCTCTTTCAAAAGTTTGCCGCGCCAACTTACCAAATTTAGGCGCAGCGTCGTGGCCCTCTGCTAACTCAATCGCCATTGTTAAGTCTTTTATTGCCATGAATATTGGGAAGTCAGGCTTTAAGTCTCCAGATAACACCTTCTTGGGATAGTTTGTATTCAACTGTCCGAGCCCTGCAGCAGTTGTGCTCATCAGATTGGCCATCAAACCAACATCGAGTCCTACAGCATGAGCTAATGATAACGTCTCGCCAGTTACCACGTTATTTATCATCGCCATATAATTATTTACCAATTTTGCTTTAAGACCACATCCAGTCCCACCAACATGAATGATTGTATCCCCGACTGATTTGAAAATACCGTCTAATTCTTTGACGTACTGTTCTTCGCCGCCAGCCATAACCAGCAACTGACCAGTAAATGCTTCTCGAGGTGTTCTTCCCACAGGCGCATCTANAAATTTATGGCCNAGTTTTTCNANTTTTTTTGCTATTTTCATTGTCTTGTCATAAGAGCCGGTAGACATATCNACCACTAANCTATTTGGNNCAGCCGAAGNNANAGCTCCNTCTTCACCGAATAAAACATTCTCNACNATGTCACTGTTNGGAAGAACTGTAATAATGANATTCCTATTNNNNGCAGCCTNNGATGGGCTTGTTGACNCCAGCGTNGCAATATCATGAAAATCAANGAGTGCATCGCTNNTNNCNTCACAAACAGCNACATCAAAACCTGCATTTATNATGTTTTTGGCCATGGGTGCGCCCATAACACCAATTCCAACNATNANAATTTTTTGTGNCATNACTGCTTTCCAAAAATCAAAANAGATAAATTACNNANCCAATTNTTCCNNTCANTCNGGCAATCTTCCATATGGCATGTAACCACCAGCTAAAGTAATACCGCAATCAACAACGAGCGCAGAGCCAGTAACTGCACTAGATGCGTCCGACAAAAGAAACATAACAACATTCGAAATTTCAGCAGGCTCTGCCAGTCTACCGAGAGGTGTCATTTCGATTATAGGCGACAAATCACGGCCATTTGCCTCTTGTTTTCTTATGAATGGTGTATCAACCCAACCAGGACAAATAGCATTCACTCTAATATTTTTTTTGCCCCACTGCACAGCTAAGGATTGGGTTAGATTAATAATACCAGCTTTAGCAGCGCCGTAACCAAGGACTGGACCTGGCCTTATTGCCAGAACTGAAGATAGAGTAACAATTGAGCCACCTCCATGTTTAAGCATTTTTTTTCCTAATAACTTACAAGTTATGAAGGTGCCGTTGAGGTGATTTTTCAGCACCCTGTCAAAATTTTCCATTGGAGCCTCAACTATTGGCTCTCGTGTTGGCATCACCCCTGCACAACAAACAGCACCATCAAAATTAGGCATATCGGAACTTAACTTTGATATTGCCTCATTCATTGAGCTTTCAGATTCGACATCCCCGGCTGCAAAAAAAGCTTTATCACCCAATTTTTTACAAATGGTACGCCCAGCGTCTTCATCTATGTCGATTACGCCAATATAGGCACCCTGTTCAATCGCTGCAGTGCAAACTGCTGCTCCAATGCCGCTCGCACCCCCGGTCACAACAATTGATTTTTGCGAAACGTCAATCATAGTTTGGCTCCCAATTACTGTTTAATTGCACCACATTGATCTGAAGAAAACAAATCTTTGTTGATTGAAATATTTTAGATGGCGTTTACTCTTTGAAGTAAAACAAGAGCGTGTGACTTTCAGATTTTAGTCTGGAGCAATTAAAAGGCAATTAAATGAGCAATCAGAAAATTCAACATCACGAAGCTTTGATTATAGGTGCTGGTTTTTCTGGCCTTTATCAGCTCTATTGTCTCCGAGACCAACTTAATTTAGACGCAAAAATAATTGAGGCTGGTGATGGGGTCGGAGGAACTTGGTATTGGAACCGATATCCAGGGGCTAGATGTGACTCAGAAAGCCACACGTACTGTTATTACTTTAATGATGAAATATTAAAGGAATGGAAGTGGTCAGAGAGATATCCTGCCCAAGAAGAAATTCAAAATTATCTCAATTACTGCGCTGATAAGTTAAGCCTAAAAAAAGACATTCATTTCAATGAACGAATTTGTTCTTGTTCTTGGGACGAAAACAAGGAGATTTGGAGTCTTACCTCTGAGTCTGGAAAAGTTTATTCATCCAAATTCTTGATCACCGCTGTAGGTTGCTTGTCATCCACGAACAAGCCTGAAATTCCTCAATTATCCACATTCAAAGGGGAAATTTATTTCACTGGAGAGTGGCCTCGTGAAAAAATTGAATTTCAAAATAAGTCAGTTGCAGTAATTGGCACTGGCTCTTCAGGAATACAAGCAATCCCAGTTATTGCTGAGGAGGCAAAAGAACTCTTTGTATTGCAGCGCACACCAAATTTCAGCGTACCTGCTAGAAACCACAAATTAGAGGAAAACTTTCATTCTGAATTTATATCTAAAATTGAAATGTGGCGNGAGAAGATGTTTGATTCCCGCCATGGTCACCCATGGAAAGCGCCCCCACGAAAACTTTGTGAAACGGACGAGAAAGAGCGTTCAGCAATTCTTGAGAATAATTGGAANAANGGAGGATTAAGTTTTAGGGAAAGCTTTGATGATATAATCCTAGATGAAAACTCAAATGAAATAATATCAGAGTTCATCCGCAAAAAAATATCTGAAATCGTTGAGGATGCGGAAACTGCCAAGAACCTCTCTCCTGTTGACCATCCCTTTGGAACAAAAAGGCCGCCCATAGACACAAACTATTTTGAAACTTTTAACCGANACAANGTCGAACTCATAAACTTGAGAAATAGTCCAATTAAATCGTGCGATAAAAATGGAATTATTCTCGAGGATGGGAAAAAAATTAGGGTTGATATTCTTGTTTTCGCAACTGGTTTCGATGCTATGACCGGCTCGTTACAAAAATTGGGTCTGATTGGCAAGAATGGNATTAGACTTGAGGATTTTTGGCGTAGCGGTCCTCAAACTTATTTAGGTTTGGCAATTCCTAATTTTCCCAATCTTTTTACAATAACTGGCCCAGGGAGCCCATCTGTTCTCACAAACATGCCAAGATCAATTGAACANCATGTAGATTGGATAACTCAGCTCCTGAGATATTTANCGAACTCCAATATGACTAAAGTGGAGGCCAAAGCAATTGATGCAGAGAATTGGACAAAATATGTGACTGAAATAGCCAATAAAACACTCATGCCCAAAGCAGGTCACTCTTGGTATCTAGGAGCAAATATACCAGGAAAACCAAGAGTTTTTATGCCTTATGCTAACGGTTTAAACAATTATCGTGACGAGTGCGAAACTGTGGCAGCTGGCGGATATACTGGCTTTAAAATAAGCTCTTAAAAATCAATAGAAGAAGTATTTTTNGGACAGNGTATGCAAATTAACCAAACAACTTTCGACTACATCATAGTGGGTGCTGGAAGTGCAGGATGTATTCTTGCTAACCGCCTTAGTGCATGCGGCAAGCACAGCGTTTTGGTTTTAGAAGCCGGTGGACGTGACTGGCACCCAATTCTGTATATCCCGGCTGGTTTCATGAAAACACTAGTTAATCCAAATTTTAACTGGATGTATGAAAGCAGTCCCTCAGAGGGAACCAACGGTCGCATCATCCCAGCACCCAGAGGAAAAGTGCTGGGCGGCTCAAGTTCAATTAATGGCATGGGCTTTAATCGTGGGCAAAAAATGGATTTTGATGTGTGGGCTCAAATGGGGAATTCAGGATGGTCATACGATGACATACTCCCATATTTTAAGCGCTTTGAAAGCTATGTTTCAAAAGAAGACCAGAGTTATCGGGGTGCCACTGGAGAGGTCACAATTAGTGACTTAAATTGGAATGACACACTATGCGAAGCCTTTATGGATGGAGCAGAAAGCTTAGGAATAAAGAAAAACCCCGACTATAATGGGGCAGATCAAGAGGGTATATCCTACCTTCAAAGAACAGTTAAAGGAAGGACGAGGATGAGCGCATCTCGGGCCTTCCTAAATCCTGCAAGGAAAAGACAAAANCTTGAAATCNTNACTCACGCACATGTAACGCGGATTATATTTAGTAAACAAAAGGCAATTGGAATCTCTTGCGTGATCGGCAAAAGCNCGGAAGCAGAAAAAACAATTTATGCAAATAAAGAAATAATTTTATCAGCAGGAGCAATTAACTCACCTCANTTACTGCAATTATCTGGTGTTGGTTGTTCAAAATTGCTTCAAAAAATTGGTGGCAAGATTAAACATGAACTGCCAGGTGTTGGTGAGAACTTAAGGGACCATTATGCAACACGCCTCACCTGCCGCGTGAAAGGTGTGAACACAATTAACAATCGGGCCAGAGGCTTACCTCTTTTAGGGGAAATATTTAAATACTTTATTGGAAGNCGTTCAATTTTAGAACTTGGTCCTACNGCAATTTTTTGTTTCCTGCGATCTNATAAAAATCTAGACCAACCTGACATTCAAATCAACTTCACNCCTGGNACCCATCAANANGGCATGCAATCTACNTTGGAAANAGATGCGGGTTTTACTCTAGCTACGTGGCAACACAGGCCNGAAAGTTTNGGCTATGTTAGAGCAAAAAACACNGACCCNTTTNATAATCCAGAAATCCAGCCNAACTATCTTCAAGCAGACATTGACCAAAGAGTTATAGTAGAGGCAATAAAAATTTGTCGGGGGCTGACGCAGACCAACGCTCTCAAACCATATTTTGTAGAGGAGACCTATCCTGGAATGCACTGTGTTTCAGACGATGACCTTTTAAACTCAGCTCGTGAGATCGGTCAGTCGATATATCATTTAATGGGCACCTGCCAAATGGGCCCAAAAACCAATCNAATGTCAGTTGTTGACCATCAATTAAANGTGCATGGTATCCAGAACTTACGTGTTATAGACGCTTCAATTATGCCAACAATGGTGTCAGCNAACTTAAACGCTGCTGTTATGATGATAGCAGAGAAAGGCTCTGACCTGATTTTAGGAAGGAATTGAAAATTTGAACAAAATCTAAGTTTTCTTGCNTAATATTCAAAACGCAAAACGATTTAAAGAACTCTGAATTCTTCAATCTGCTTAAAATCAAACTCAATTCCTAAACCATANCCTTTTCCTAATTCCATAGAACCTGATGATTTATCTAACATAGGGTCAACAATTANTGAACGAAGNGGATTATTNTTGAAATCAACTTCAAGCATTCCATTCCCACCCACTGCTGCCAAAGCATGAGCCGAAGCAACTAAGCCAACACCGCCTCCAAGATAATGGGGGCAATAACNCTTTCGGNAAGATAATATTTTTTGNGCAACAGGAATGGTTTTTGTTAANCCTCCCCATTTAGCTAAATCTGGCTGAATAACNTCNAAAACNCCTTCAGAAAGCAAGCTGTTAAACCCNTGCACNCCCATGACATTCTCACCGCCAGCAAGGGGCGTTGTGCCAGTCTCATGTAATTTTCTCCATTCATCGCTGGGGCGATCAACTGGTATNGGTTCCTCCAACCATGATAGATTGTATTCTGAAATCTCATNCATCATTTGCAGGGCCTCATTAACATCCCAAGCCTGGTTAGCATCAGTCATGAGCTTTTCATTTTCACCTACAAGTGTTTTGAGNGACTTTATATTTTGAATNTCTTTNTTCTTNTCAAAACCTATCTTTAGCTTGAGAGCTTTAAACCCNTTGTCTAATGCAGTTTCAGCCATNTTTTCAGCNCCCTTTGGATTTATTCCACTCGCNTAAATNGGTACCTCACTTTTTTTTCCACCATAGAATTCCCATAAAGGCTTTGATAACTTCCGAGCNAAAAGGTCATTGAGNGCTATATCNATGCCTGCGATGCTTTGAGCCANTGGACCGAANTCTCCAGTNTGAAGTCCCAAAACCCANGTTTTTTCTGTCAAATAATCAAANGCATNNTCTGGGCTTTNAAATGTTNGAGATGAGAGTAATGGTGAGAAAATGCTGTTANCCAAATTAGCGCGATGTTCTGCTCCAACCGCAGGNAAATTACACCAAATTTCACCAATCCCAGNAACACCCTCGTCGTCAAATAGCTTAACTAAAACCATNGGACGGTCGCGCATGATTCCAAAAGATGTCTGAACGGGAGTTTTAAGAGGATATCTGTAAACAGCTGTTTCCAAGCTTCGTATCTTTATCATTCACCGTACCTTTGTTTTAAAAGTTTATATTTTAGACGGAACATCTTTACTTCTTCGTTGTCACTGCATTAACCCCAAATTGTGTTTTGGGGTCTTTGACCGGCCGAGTGGGCAACCCGTAATGTCTTGAGCGTTCAAAGATTGGAAGGCCAGATGCGAGCATTGAATTTAAAAACCAAACCATTGCATTCGTTACTTCAAGAGGCCTTTCACGTGTCACAAAATGCCCAGAGTCCAGTACTAAAATCGCCTCAAGCCCCGGCAAATAGTCATCCATACCAATACAATATTCAATTGGTTGACGAGGATCATGCTCACCATGAATATACAAAATTGGCATTTTAAATTTTGAAAGGTCAACCGGCTGACTTTTTCGAATATCACGAAAATATCGAGGAACGGCATCCCCTGTTCCTGGTTCAGAAAACTCCAAAATTATTTCTTCCAGCTCAACTTCTGAAGGCACGAGGTCGGGCTTGCAGGAGCTCTCAAACCAAACTCTCACGTAAGCTTCAGCTTTATTCATTAATTTTGCAGCCTCCTCTACATTCTCAGCATTCCATTGATGATGAAGAGAATTACGAGGGTCATATTCATGCAAAGACAGACAACATCGAATATATCGCAACACACGTTCTGGTGCTTGATTTATTATATTATCCGAGATGGCAACACCCCAATCATGTCCAGCCAAATGAAAATTACTTACTTCAATATGATTGAGGAGTTTGATTATTTGTGAGGCCACGGCAGTCATGGAATAATCGCCGTCCTCTTTTCCAGACTTACCATATCCTTTTAAGTCGATCGCTATTACGCGAAATTGGTTCGATAAACTTGGGATTTGGTGTTTCCAGCACTGCCAACTCTCAGGGATCCCGTGCAGAAGAACAATTGGTGTGCCCTCGCCTTGCTCCACCCAGTGCCATTTAACCCCATCTACATCTAAATAATGATGTGAAACGTTAATTTCGGTCATTACCAACTCCAAAAGTACATTTTAAGATTCGCTACTCTTAACTCTGCCCTTTGATAGTAACTCTTGTTTGAAGATTGACAAATTAATTGAAGAGAGGTGTTCTGAATGGCCTAAAGANTTNNAGNAGCANCATCTAGGGGACACCATAATTTCTGCAAATGNTCAAAAAGGAATAAGGTTTATGATCGTCGCCATGGTCTGCTTTGCAGTTCAAGATGGTCTTTCACGACANTTAGCAGAGAACTATAATGTCATTACAACNGTNGCAATTAGNTATGCATTTTTTATAGTTTTTGTTCTTTTTTATGGGCACTTTGTAATTGGCAGCCTTAAGAAAATGGCATCCACAAAAAATGTTCCATTACAGGTCATCCGTGGACTTATTTTGGCACTTATGAGTTCACTCGCAATTATGAGTAGNGTGAGGAACGGTCTAGTGAATTTCCATTCAATATTCGCAAGCTATCCATTAATTATATTAGCGCTATCGGCACCACTTCTATCTGAACATGTAAGCTGGCGCCAATGGATTTCAGTTACAGTGGGCTTTATTGGCGTAATTTTTATCTTAAGACCTGGCACGAGTCTTGTAAATTCAGGAAGTATTCTTGCAATTTCAGCAGCAGTCTTAATGGCAGTATATGGAATACTTACTCGCTTTGCATCAAAGACTGACGATGCTTATACAAGTCTTTTTTGGGCAGCAACCGTTGGAGGCACTGCGATGCTTTTCCTATTGCTATTTCATTTGGAACCTCCCAGAGGAAGCGACTGGTTATGGATGGGAACTTTGTGTGTGGTGGGTGCATTTGGACATTTCTTATTGATCAAAGCTTTATCAACAGTTGAAGCCGCTACTATTCAGCCATTTGCTTATTTACAATTACTTTTTGCATCTTCAATTGGTATATATTTCTTCAATGATGAGTTTAACTTCGTAATATTTATTGGTTGTGCATTAATAGTTGGAGCAGGACTAGTTTCTTTCAGAATAGCTAATAAAGCTCTGCAGAATTAGAACCAAAGCCTGAAACTATAACGCTGAAATTGTGTGATAATGCCATTGAATTGTTTCTCTGTTTCATAGACACTTCATTTGTAGAAAGACTGGAAAAATGCGATGAATCAGACAAACGTTCAAAGCTTCACTCATATAATAATAGGCGCTGGTTCAGCAGGGTGTCTTCTTGCAAATCGCCTGAGCGCAAGACCAAACAACCGTATCTTGTTGATTGAGGCAGGCGACTGGGATAACGGTTTCTGGTTGAAGCTCCCCGTCGGTTACTACAGAACAATGAATAATCCAAATGTATCAAGGCATTTTGCAACAGAACCAAGCAAAGGCTTTGACGGGCGGGTTGTCAATTGGCCACGCGGCCGTGTGATTGGTGGCTCCAGCAGCATTAACGGTCTAATCTTTATACGAGGACAACACGAAAACTTTAATGATTGGGCTTCCCTAGGCAATCAAGGATGGTCATATCAAGAAGTGCTTCCATATTTCAGAAAATTAGAGTGCTATACGGGACCTCCTTCGCAATTTCACGGACAACACGGAGAACTCCAAGTCTCCCAATTGCGAAATGAACACCCACATTGCGAAGCTTGGCTTGAGGCGGCGAATGAGTACGGTCTCCCTTCAAACCCAGATTTCAATGCAGAAACAACAGAAGGTGTAGGAGGATACCATCTGTCCATTGGCTCAAGATGGCGAAGCAGTTCTGCAAGCGCCTTTTTAAATCCGGTTAAAAACAGAGAAAACCTTACCATATTTACAAATACAATGGTGACAAAAATTCTTTTCAAGAACAAAAGAGCAATTGGTGTTCAACTAATTAGAGGAGGCGTCGTCTCTGAGGTTTTTGCCGATGCTGAAATAATACTATCGGCGGGTTCAATACAGTCTCCTCAAATTTTACAACTATCTGGAATTGGTCCAGGAAAACTGCTCAAAAACTTTGAAATTGATATGGTATCAAACAGCATTGGAGTAGGAAAAAACCTTCAAGACCATTATCAGATGAGAACGATTGTAAAAATGCGGTCAAAAAAATCCCTGAACAATCAAATAAGGAATCCCTTTTCTCTCATAAAGATGGGTTTGGATTGGGCATTAAACGGAAAAGGTGCACTCACTGTGGGAGCTGGTCAGGTTGGCGGGGCAATGCGAACAAAATTTGCCCCTGACCAAAAGCAAGACCTTCAGCTATTTATAATGCCATTGTCTGTGGACAAGCCGGGCGAACCACTGCACAAATATTCAGGTTTTACAAGTGCAATATGGCAATGTCATCCAAGCTCCCGTGGAAAAATAGAAATAACGTCTCCAGATCCAAATGAGAGCCCAAGAATTGAGCCTAATTATCTTTGTGAAGAGCTTGACCAAAAAACTATGATTGAAGGTATAAAAATTCTCCGAGAGATTTATGTACAGCCTAAATTCCGAGACCTTTGGGAGGAAGAGGTTGTACCTGGAATTGACGTAACGAGTGATAAAGAGATTTTGAGCGCAATTCGCCAGGGTGGTAGTACCGTTTATCATCCGGTTGGAACCTGTAAGATGGGTGTAGATAAGGATGCAGTTGTATCTCCTGAGTTACGTGTGCATGGTGTGGAAGGATTAAGGGTTGTAGATGCGTCTATTATGCCCTTAATTACATCTGCAAATACGAATGCACCCACACTAATGATTGCGGAGAAAGCGGCAGACTTAATATTAAAAGATTGCTAATTAAAATTATTGCGACTGAATTTAGAAGGAGAATAAAATGTCTTACCCTCAATTACAAATGCTCATTGCTGGTGAATGGACCAATGGCACATCGGGTGT
>PBLM01000011.1 GCA_002721775.1 Rhodospirillaceae bacterium
CAGGGTGGCACAGGCGGGCATGTGCAAAAAGGCTTTGTTGCTGCAGCACAACGTGCAGGTATTGAATTTGTTAATATCTCGCCCTTGGCTGCTGACATGCCAGATACGGTGAAAGCTGATTGGCTTGCAATCCGGCCAAACACAGATACAGCCTTGATGCTCGGGCTGTGTCACACGCTTCTTGACGAGGGGTTACACGCTTCAGATTTTTTGGACCGGTATTGTACCGGCTTTGATGTCTTTGCCACTTATCTGCAGGGCACAGAAGATAGCTGTACAAAATCAGCAGACTGGGCGGCAGCTATCTGCGGTCTACCTGCTGATAGTATCCGCAATCTAGCGCGCCGGATGGCCGGAACACGCACGATGATTTCACTCGGCTGGTCGCTGACCCGTCAAGCGCATGGTGAACAGCCTATGTGGGCAGGTATCGTACTGGCCGCCATGCTGGGCCAGATAGGTTTGCCTGGCGGCGGGATTGGGATCGGCTATTCTGCTGTGAACCGGGTTGGGTATGACCTGAATCGGGTATCATTTGCTTCTGTACCGCAGGGCATAAATGCGGTGAAAGAGTTTATTCCTGTCGCCCGCATTGCCGATATGCTGCTTCGGCCTGGCAGTCCGTTTGAATATAATGGCGGGTGCTACAGTTATCCTGACATTCAGCTGATTTACTGGGCAGGTGGGAATCCGTTTCATCATCATCAGGATCTGGCCCGTCTGATCCGGGCCTGGCAGAAACCACAGACGGTAATCAGCCATGAATGGTGCTGGAATGCGCTGGCCCGCCACAGTGATATCGTGCTTCCCGTTACCACACCGGTTGAACGTCGTGATATTGCGATGACGCCACTTGACCCATATTTGGTCTCTATGGAGCCGGCGATAGAACCTGTGGGGCAGGCCCGTGATGATTATGATATTTTTGCAAGTCTTGGTCAGTTGATGGGAGTGGAGGAGGCCTTTACAGAAGGCCGCACATCAGAAGACTGGCAACGCTGGCTGTATGAGGTTAGCCAGCAGAGATTATCAAAATCAGGTGTAGAACTACCTGCCTATACAAGCTTTCGTGAAACGGGCTGGCATAAGCTTCCGCTACCGGATACACAGAATATCATGTTTGCCGATTTCCGGCGTGACCCCGACCAATATCCCTTAAAAACCCCTTCAGGTAAGATTGAGATCTTCTCAAGCACAGTTGCCGGCTTTGCCTATGATGATTGTCTAGGGCACCCGGCTTGGTTTGTCCCACCGGAATGGTTGGGCGCGGCGGAAAATACTTATCCTTTACATCTGCTCTCGAACCAGCCCCGCACAAAACTGCATAGCCAGCTTGATCAGGGTCCTGTTGCGGCAGCTGCAAAAATCAAGGGACGCGAGGAAGTGCTGATGCATAAAAATGATGCTGCTGCCAGGGGGATAGACGAGGGCGATGTTATCCGGCTGTTTAACACGCGCGGGGCGATCTATGTTGGTGTTCGAATTACAGATCGGATCAGGCCAGGTGTGGTAATGGTGCCAACAGGAGCCTGGCTCGACCCGGATAAAGATGATCCCTGCTTATGCAAGCATGGCAATCCCAATATGCTGGCCCCTGACCGGCCTACCTCTAAACTGGCACAAGGACCGGCCGCCCATACTTGTCTTGTGCAGGCAGAAGCTGTGGATCAAACTTGCCTGCCAGAGGTGACTGCCTTTATCCCACCAGTCATCGAAAAAAGATAAGCACGGCAGGTGCGCAGTNNNTCAAAAGGCTNCCTCGCGTNGCCTAATCACNGCTGCTAGTGTTTCATTATAAGGTGCGCTCAGACCNACCTCGGCACTGACNACAGGGACCATTCCGTTAATCGCATCAATTTCAGATTTGCGTCTGGCGACATGATCCAANCGCAAGGACGGGCTGGCATCTGGCATCACAGAAGCAAATTTGAGCGCATAGTCATCCGCATCCTCAAAGGAAAAATTGATCCCTTTTGCTTTCCCGGCCTGATAGGCTTCTCGCATGCAGCCAAGTGCAATCTTGCGCCAGTCTGGATTGCTGACCAGCTCGCCGATGGTACAGTCAAACACCGCACAAGGCGCGCTNAGAAAAACATTACAGATATATTTCTCCCAGATCAGCTGATGAATGTCGGCAAAGCCGTTTGCATTAAAACCAGCCTCTTTCCAGACAGACTCTAGTGTCTGCAGCCGTTCGGTCACGCCGCCGTTCATTTCGCCGATCCGTATTTGGCGCATCGCGTTATGATGGGCATGCCCTGGCCCTTTCATGGATGCCCCAAAGCCTTCTGCCACCCCCAGAAGAACATTCTTTGTGTCAATAAATTTCGCAATACGCTCNCCCGCACCNAGGCCGTTCTGAATCGTTAGNATGAGNCTGTCTTCACGCATATTCCGCGCCACCGNCTTTGCCGCAGCCCCCACCCCGTCAGCCTTTGTTGCAATGACATATAAATCACAGGCCGGGGCATCATCTGCATCTGTTGTGGCAGACAGGTTGGTAATGGTGCGGTTGCCACTGGCTCCTTCTAAAGTTAGTCCGTTTAATTTAATTTGCTCGATATGATCCGCCCAGCTGTCAATGGCCCAAATTTCATGGCCTGCCTCTGCTAAAACTCCTGCATACACAGATCCCATTGCTCCGGTGCCAATAATTGCGATTTTCATGACCGCGTCCCTTTCACTGCTGGCATTGCTGATGATTGTATTCAGTCTAAGCAGACAACTGCAGATGTCAAAATCTGTTCTGCTGTAAATAGCCTGCCGGATATTTAGCTTGACCTAATAGTTGGCTTTCGGTGTGATCTAATTCAGNAAAGTTAGGTGATGGTGTGAANTGGTTATGGCAGAAAGATANGATTATGTGATTGTGGGGGCTGGTTCTGCGGGCTGTGTACTGGCCAACCGTCTGTCCGAAAACCCTGCAAATAAAGTNTGTCTTCTAGAAGCGGGTCCATCTGATTGGAACCCGCTTATCCATATNCCAGCAGGGTTTGTNAAAACACTGAAAGACCCGTCTGTAAATTGGCTGTTTGAAACCGAACCCAGCTGGGGCACAAATGGCCGCTCCATTGCNGCGCCGCGNGGNAAAACNCTTGGAGGGTCAAGTTCAATTAATGGGCTGGTTTTCAATCGTGGACAGTCGATGGATTTTGATACATGGGCCCAACGTGGCAACCAAGGTTGGGGTTATGCGGATATTCTGCCTTATTTTAAACGCTATGAGACCAGGGTGGGTAACGGGTCACCTGTCTATCGGGGTAAGGCAGGTGAACAAGTAATTACTGACCTTGAATGGCGTCATCCCTTATGTGAGGCTTTCATTCAGGCTGCAACTGACATGGGAATACCTCTTAATGAAGATTATAATGGCGTTATTCAAGAGGGAATTAGTTACGTGCAACGCACTTCAAAAGGACGTCTTCGTCACAGTGCGGCAAAGTCATTTTTGAACCCAATTAAATCACGCAAAAATCTTCATATCATCACGCATGCACATACCACCTCAGTGACCATTGAAAAGGGCCGGGCCACCGGCGTGGCATTCAGTCGGGGCGGACGCCATGGCGAAGAGCNGCAGGTATTTGCCTCGTGTGAGGTGATCTTATCTGCAGGAGTTGTTGGCTCACCACATCTCCTTGAATTGTCGGGCATTGGCGATTCGACTCGCCTGTCTGAGCTAGGGATTGATGTTGTACATCATCTGCCAGGTGTAGGGGAAAATCTGCGCGATCANTATGCGCCGCGTTTCACTGGCCGGGCCAAAAACACAAGCACAATTAATGAGATGACACGGGGCTCAAAGCTTCTTTGGGAAATTGTTAAATATGCTCTGGGCAAACCTTCTATTGTTGGGCTTGGTCCAACTCTTGTCTATTGTTTCTGGCATTCTGAACCTAGCATCCGCAATCATGACCTGCAGCTAACCTTTGCTCCGGCCAGCTATAAAGAAGGGGTACAGTCTGAAATTGATACAGAGCCGGGATTTACCTGTGCTGCTTGGCAACAGCGCCCTGAATCGCTTGGCTATATTCACGCTCGGTCTGCTGATCCCTATGACAGGCCGGTCATTCAGCCCAATTATCTGGATGCAGAAGAAGACAGGCGGGTTGTGCTGGCTGGCATGAAACTGGCTCGGCAGCTGATGCATTCTGCTGCTCTCGCACCTTTTCTGGATTATGAAGTTTACCCCGGCCCGCATATTCAGTCTGATGACGAGTTGCTTCAGATTGCTCGTGAACGCGGGACAACAACATATCATATGATGGGGACCTGCCGGATGGGACCNAATACTGACCCGACTGCCGTCGTGGATGATAGCCTGCGCGTTTATGGGCTTGATGGGCTGCGGGTGATTGATGCCTCTATTATGCCGACCATGTTGTCAGCTAATCTGAATGCGGGCGCGATGGTAATCGGTGAAAAGGGCTCAGATATGGTGCTGGGCAAACCTGCCCTTGAACCGCTGATTCTCCCTGTNNATGNGCAGGCAATTTAATCAAATGACAGGCGTCTTTCTGGCTGGCCTGCCACNTCTAACTGCAGCGCAAATACTGCCCCTGCTAGTGGTTGCTCCTGATGCTCCTTTGCGCTCAGTCCCTCACTGGCTGAGGTGACATATAAAGTCTTCAGATCCGGTCCGCCAAAGCAGGGGCATGTCACCTGTTTTGCAGGCAGGCTTATAGCCTTTATAAAGCGTCCGTTTGGGTTATAGCAGGCCACTCGGCCTGCCCCCCATTGTGCATTCCATAAATTTCCTTCTGCATCTGTCACAGCCCCGTCAGGGTTTAGGCCATCAGCGGATAAATCAGTGAACAAGCTCGGCGGTGNAACTGGCTGACCTGTGGCTGGGTCAATCTCCACCTGCATAACTCTCTGTTGCGGCGTATCACAATAGTAACCGATGCGGCCATCTGGCGAAAAGCAGGTTGCGTTGGGGATGGATACCGGGCTGAACAAGGGGGTGCATCNNCCGTCTTTGACGTNATAAATGGCGCCNGCGTCTGTTTCTAGCTTGCGTCCCATCGTCCCAAACCAGATTGAATTACCAGGGGCAACACGACTGTCATTGGCCCTTGTAACCGGATTATCTTTTTCGATCGGCAGAATNANATCCCGTGTNCCAGTTTTGGGATNCAGCTGGTATAGCCCGCTTGCTCCGGCGACAAGCAGTTGGTCTGTATCTGTCAGAAACACGGCTGACACAGGCTCCCCAAAGCCGAATGTTTTGATCAGCCCAGTTTGTGTGTCGCCTGCCAGCACTGTNTGNCCGATAATATCGCACCAGAACAGACAGCCTGTAACTGCATCAAAGACCGGGCCTTCGCCCAGTTCATTTTTTACCGGAAAGGCGACCTCCCATGCCATTTTTACATCTCCTGCCCTGCAGATTGGAAAAGCCTCATATTGATTATCAGCTGTTTTTTCCTCTATGGTCAATCTATGCCGGTCAACGCGCACGGCATCCTGACAGTCCAGATCAGCTGATAGCAGAGCACTTAAGGCGAAAACCCCATTAAGATTAAGGCAGGCAAGCATGGCAATTGACGCAATTTATCCTTCACTGAAAGACAAAACAGTTCTTATCACAGGGGGCGGCTCAGGCATTGGTGAGGCGCTAACTAGGGCCTTTATTGCACAGAGCGCAAAAGTGGGGTTTCTGGATTATGATAAAGCAGCTTCAGAAACGCTAGCAGCAGAGCTAGACAGCCCTGATCTGCATTTTGAATATTGTGATTTGCGGGATATTGATGCGCTTCAGGCAGCTGTGAAGGCAGTCTCTGCTAAGCTTGGCCCAATACGCATTTTGGTCAATAATGCCGCCCGTGATGATCGTCATTCTCTTGAAAGTGTAACCTCTGACTATTTTGATGAGCGGATTGCCACTAATCTGAAACACCAATTATTCGCCGCTCAGGCTGTTGCTGGTCCTATGGCGGCTGCCGGAGGTGGGTCAATTATTAATATGGGCTCTACCAGCTGGATGATCGGTCAGGGCGGGATGCCTTGCTATACAACAGCGAAATCAGCTGTTCAGGGGCTGACCCGCGGGTTGGCCCGTGACCTGGGCCCGGATAACATCCGGGTCAATGCTGTGATTCCAGGGTGGATCATGACACAGCGTCAGATTGATATGTGGCTGACAGAAGAGAGTGAAAAAGAACTGATGCATCGGCAATGCGTGAAGCGTAAGCTAATTCCCGAAGATATTGCCCGTTTTGTTTTGTTCATGGCCTCTGATGAGGCAGGCGCCTGTTCCAACCAGAGCTACATTGTTGATGGTGGATGGGTCTGATGGTCGTAAAAAAGGTAGAGGCCTGTTAGACATCCACCCATTTATTTGTTTGGGCAGACCGGTCAACTGCATCCATAACCCGCTCAATTTTCAGCCCATCTGAAAAGCTTGGCCAGACCGGGCTGTTTGCTTCAATAGCGGAGAGCAGGTCATGCAACTCGCAGATTTTCACATCCATATAGCCAAGGCTGTGGCCTCCATTTGGCAGAAAGGCGGCATAAGGCTCATGCAGTGGGCCGGTTAAAATGGTACGGAACCCGTCTGTTGCTGGGTTATCCTGTCGTGTGAATAATTTCAGCTCATTCAACCGTTCCTGATCGTAGATAATGGTNCCCTCTGTTCCATGCAGTTCCCAGTGCAGCCCGCATTTGCGCCCCCAGGTGACTCTGCTGGCTCCAATATGGCCTTTGACCCCATTCTCAAAATGTATAAGGGCGGCCACCATGTCGTCATTATCAACTATTTTTGTCTGGCCTGCTGCCTGACTGTCAGCACGCTCTTCATGCACTATCGTATAATCNCCCACCACACGGGAAATAGAAGAGTTAGTTAGAAAATGTGCAACTGATATNACATGCGATAAGACATCGCCATTGGACCCTGTGCCAGACTGTGCACGCGACATCCGCCAGGACCAGGGTCGGTTACCATCGGCCTCGTTATCAACATCATACCGGCAGAAAAAACCAGAGACTCTTCCAATAACCCCGTTGTCAATTAAACGACGTGCATGAGTCACAGCTGGGTTTTTTGTNTAATTATAGCCTATGATGGTCTTTCCAGCTGAACTNGCGGCAGCGTTTGCCATAGCGGTTGAATCAGCAAGCGTTGTTGACATTGGCTTTTCGCACCAGACGTGCTTGCCGGCAGCNAGCGCGGCGATTGCGATCTCCGCATGCGTATCATTAGGTGTGCATACAGATACAAGATGCACCTGATCATCTTCAACAACATCACGCCAGTTATCACTGTAACGCGAAAAACCAAGGTCTGTCGCACGCTGGCTTGCCCTTTCTGGACTGAGATCACAGACAATCTCCAAACGTGGGCGAAGGCCCGTACCAAAAACTGAAGCNGATGCACTATAAGCTATGGAATGAGCTTTTCCCATAAAACCCGTGCCAATTACGCCAATGCCAATCGACTTGTCTTTAACTGATGATGACATTTTACAGGACCCCTTTTTTTGATTCTTTTTTTGGCATCAATAGATGATCCAAGATTTATTTCAAAGTAAATTGAAGTAATATTGATAAATCAGAAGATGTAAAAATTTAGAATCATTTCCTAATTATTATAAACTTTATCTAACAAATAGAACTTGCTTTTAAAATTAAAGATGTTTTTGTCATGTACTAAAAAGAATCTCGCAATTGTGTGTTTACATTTTGTACATAATGTTGACTAATAGGCGCACTTTAAAAAAAGAGACATCTCGGAGGAAGATATGAAAAAGCTTATTTTTGCTTTAGCAGCTGCAGTGACCATGGTTGCTGGTGCCGCCCAAGCAGAGCGTTATGTGATGGTCACGCATGGTGAGGGCAAAGACCCTTTCTGGCCTGTGGTTCAAAAAGGTGGTGAAGACGCAGCACGTCATGTGGGTGCAGATTTTGAATATATTTTTAACCCATCCGGTGACATGGGTGATATGGCAAAATCTATTACTGCTGCCGCAGCGACACAGCCAGACGGCATTGTAGTGTCTCTGCCAGACCCAGACGCACTAGGCGGAGCGATTAAAGCTGCCGTGGCTGCCGGTATTCCGGTAATCACAATGAACTCAGGTCTTGAATCATCAAAAGATGTGGGTGCCCTAATGCACGTTGGTCAGCCTGAATTTTTGGCTGGTCAGTCAGCAGGCGCACGTGCAAAGGCTGAAGGTGCAACAAAGGCTCTTTGTTTTATTCAGGAAGCGTATAACACAGCGCTGAATGACCGTTGTAATGGCTATGGGGAGTCAGTGCCAACTAAGTTGGTAGATAGCTCCAATGATCCAGCCACGATCCCAACACGTGCGGCAGCCGGTCTGCAGGCTAATCCAGATGTGGATGCAGTTCTGTCAGTTGGCCCTCATGTTTGTGTTGGTGTTCAACAAGCCATTGATGAGTTAGGTATGTCTGTTCACCACTCATGCTTTGACCTTAGTCCACCGGTTATGGATATGATCAACTCAGGTAAGGTGCAGTACACAATTGACCAGCAGCAGCGTCTGCAGGGTTATATGCCTGTAATCGTTCTGCATCTGTACAACAATGGTGCAGGCCTGCTTCCGGGTGCAAATATCCCATCTGGCCCTGGCTTTGTTGACAAGTCCAACGCATCATCTGTCGCCGCTCTTGCTGGTGTAGACAGATAAACACGTAAAATGATTGTTAGAGTGGGTAACTAATTTGGTTACCCACTCTTTTTATATTAAGGGGGATAACCACTATGTCTGCAGCACCGCGGCAGGAATCAGACAGGCATGACGCAAAAGGCCCATTGGCGGCTCTGTTCAGCCGTCCTGAAATCGGTCCTATTGGGGTTATGTTGTTGCTGTTTGGGATGTTGGGTTATTTTTCCATTCCTGCAGGCGAATTCTCTTTAAACCCTTTTGCAGGGGAGGGCTTCAATGCGCTGGGAATCAGAAACAATCTTCGTGTAATTTCCCAGTTGGGCATAATCGCGCTTGGCGCAGGCCTTCTGATTATTGCAGGTGAATTTGATCTGTCGATCGGGTCAATGATCGGCTTTGCCGGTGCCTGTATGGCAATGATTTTGCGCTGGGGTTTTTCAGTGGTCATTCCCTACTTGTCTTTTGAAGGCGGCGTGCACATTGAATTTTTTACCCTTATCCATCTCTCTGATGTCTCGCCTCTAGGGGCAATTGCCATCACGATGTGCTTTACCTTATTTTTTGGCTGGCTGCAGGGGTATATTGTGGTCCGCTCTGGCCTCCCGTCTTTTATTGTGACGCTAGGCGGCCTGTTTTTTCTGCGTGGCCTGACCGAGGTATCGTTACGGTCATTCAACCACCGGCCAGATCAGGTCAAGGGTGCAACCACAGTAACTGAGATTCCTGATATTAAAAATATTATTCATCTGCCTGGCCATGGCGAAATCGAACGGGAAGCAGCAAAAGCTCTGCCTGAGGCAGACCTGACAGCAATTGTGAACGCGCTTCCTGCTGACAAAGTCGCTAGCATTACAGATCGTCTTCAATATACCTATCAGCGTATCGCTGACGCAAAAACAGATATCATGGCTGCAAGAGGTGTGAAGCCGCTTGAACGGGCGCTTGAAAATGCGATTAATTCCGGCAATGAGGTAATGGTCGCCACCATTCAGGAAAAAATTGCGACGTTTAAGGTCACGCCTGTTGTGCCGAAAACAGTAACAGACATTGACGTGGCCCGGGCCTATATCGATTCTGTTGTGACAGCCCGGCCTGTGGCGAATTTCTTTGGCGGCGATATTCTTGAACCAATCTTCAGCTGGCTGTATTATCCGATTGACTGGAACACGAATAATTTTGGCAATCAGTTTGCGCCAGGCTTGTATTCCTGTGTGATGATCTGGGTAATATTGTCTTTGCTCTGCTATATTATGCTCAGCCGCACGCAGGCCGGAAACTGGATTTACTCAACAGGCGGCAATCTCAATGCGGCAAAGGCAAATGGTGTGCCGACCAACAAGGTCAAGGTTAGCCTATTTATGTTTTCAGCCTTCTGCGCGACAATATTCGCGACCTGTCAGGTGTTTGAAGTCAATACCGCTGATGCGGCAAAGGGAAACTTAAAAGAGCTAGAGGCTATTGCGGCCGCTGTGATTGGCGGCATTGTAATGACTGGCGGTTTTGGAACGGTCCTCGGGATTATTATTGGAGCTTTTATTTTTGGGATAGCGAAAGAAGCGTTTTTCTACATACCTGGAATTGACGGGTCTTTCTACCGAGTATTTTTGGGTCTCGTGATCATCGCTTCTGCATTGCTAAATGAAAATATCCGAAAACGGATTATGGGAGCAATATAAATGAGCGCTCTGAAGCCACTTATTGAAACCACAGGACTGGTTAAAAAATTTGGTTCCTTCACTGCCCTCAACGGGGTATCACTGAACGTCTATCCTGGCGAANTTCATGCGTTGTTGGGTGACAATGGAGCAGGAAAATCAACCTTGATCAAAATTTTATCTGGTGTGTTTCCACCTACTGAAGGCCAAATTTCTGTTGAAGGTCAGCCAGTTAGTTTTGACTCTCCACGTAATGCGACAGATGCTGGCATTGGCACAGTTTATCAGGATTTAGCCCTAAACCCGNTGACTTCTGTCACCCGTAATTTTTTCCTGGGACGCGAGCTGACTCGTTTTAATTCGCCTTTCGGCCTGCTAAANATGGATGAGATGCATCAGATTGCGATACAGGAAATGGCAAAAATCGGAATCAATATTGCGGANCCTGAACAGGCGGTGGGAACGATGTCGGGCGGGCAGCGCCAGACACTGGCNATTGCCCGGGCGATTTATTTTGGAGCCAAGGTTTTGATTCTTGATGAACCCACTTCTGCACTTGGCCAGAAACAGCAGATGGAAGTTCTGAAAACCATTCGCCANGTAAANGAACTGGGCAATATCGCTATCATCCTGATTACGCATAATGAAATTCATGCCCGCTTGATTGCTGACCGCTTTACATTCCTCAGCCTNGGTGAGGTTATTGGTGAAGGCACAGCAAAGGACCTTCAGGGAGATGATATCAAGAGGTTGATGGCAGGCGGAGCTGAAATTGGTGATCTGGCGAAAGAACTAGCTGCCATTTAAGATTTTGAAACAAAAATTGGGGGCAAAATGACCACAGTGCGATTAACAATGGCACAGGCGCTTACACGCTATATGGCCGCCCAGCAGATCAGACAGTTTGACGGTTCAGCCGCGCCAGCCTTTGCTGGNGTCTGGGCTATTTTCGGTCATGGCAATGTTGCTGGTCTGGGCGAGGCGCTTTATGCCGAAAAAGACAGGCTGCCAACTTTCCGCGGCCATAATGAACAGAGCATGGCGCATGCTGCCATTTCGTATGCAAAACAAAAGAACCGCCGCCAATTGATGGCGGTAACCTCGTCTATTGGGCCAGGTGCAACCAATATGGTGACAGCTGCTGCACTCGCTCATGTAAATAGGCTGCCTGTTNTATTTCTGCCAGGTGATGTGTTTGCTGACAGACGGCCAGACCCTGTCCTGCAACAAATAGAAGATTTTACTGATGGCACAGTTTCAGCAAATGATTGTTTTAAGCCGGTGACTCGTTATTTTGACCGGATCACACGTCCNGAACAGCTGCTTAAAGCGCTGCCCAANACCATGTCTATTTTCTGTGATCCGGCCATGACAGGTCCTGTTTGCCTGTCCTTATGTCAAGATGTGCAAGCAGAAGCCTATGAGTTCCCGGTTGTTTTTTTTACGCCGAAANTATGGGAAATTCCGCGCCCTCGCGGTGATGCTGCTATATTGGCAGCTGCTAGTGAAAAGCTGGCGGCGGCGAANCGGCCGCTGCTGATTGCTGGTGGCGGTGTGCGCTATTCGGGGGCACAAAGCCGACTGGCCGCTTTTGCTGCCCGAACTGGCATCCCCGTGGCGATGACACAGGCAGGAAAATCTGCTCTGCCAGACAGCCATGAACAGGTAGTGGGATCGCTTGGCGTCACTGGCGCCAGCGCAGCCAATAAGCTGGCTTCCTCTGCAGATGTCATCCTGTCAGTGGGCAGCCGCCTTCAGGATTTCACAACGGGTTCAAATGCCTTATTTTCAGGCGAGATGATCAGCATTAATGTGCAGACCCATGATGCGATAAAACATGATGCCGTGGCGCTTACTGGCGATGCTGACGAAACGCTGACTGCCCTTGATGAAGCGCTGGCAGATTTTGCTATCAGCACAGATTATGCAGATGAAATTCGCAGCCTTCAGAATGCCTGGTCAGAGGATGTGAAAGCGGTGACAGCTGCCCCTGAAACCGGTCGGCAAAACAAAAATGCTCTGCCTAGCGACAGTCAGGTCATTGGCGCAGTGAACCGGGCAGCTCCTGAAAACGCCATCGTGGTGGGGGCGGCGGGGTCGATGCCTGGTGAGCTGCATAAATTATGGCAAACTGGCCAGACAGATGGCTATCACATGGAATATGGATTTTCTTGCATGGGCTACGAGGTTGCCGCGGGCATCGGTGTGCATATGGCCTGTCCTGATCGGCCGAACCTGGTGTTTGCCGGAGACGGCTCCTATCTGATGATGAATTCTGAGCTGGCCACTGCTGTCATGATGGGCATATCCTTTACGCTAGTGATCACTGACAACCGNGGNTTTGGCTGTATCAANCGGCTGCAAGCCGCTACCGGCGGGGCGGCGTTTAATAATCTGTTTGNGGATTCAACCCACAACCAACTGCCTGATATTGACTATGCAGCGCATGCCGCATCAATGGGTGCGCAAGCGGTGAAGGTTGGTGACATAGCTGAATTGGAAGCTGAAGTNAGACGGGCGGTTGATGCAGGTGGCGTTCAGGTTGTTGTTATAGAAACCGACCCTGGCCCCTCTACAGCGGCGGGCGGGGCTTGGTGGGATGTTGTCCCGCCTGCNGNGTCTGAACGCAAGGGCATGGCATCTGTTCGCAGCGCTTATCAACAAGGGCGCAAAGGCCAGAATATGGGCCGGCAATCAAATCGATCCTGATGTTGGTTCTGGCGATGAAGGAGTCTGTTTAGTGTCGAATTTGTTGCGTAAGCCGCATAAAGGCCAATCCTGTCTGCACCAGATCACTCCTGCCGATGCTGGCTGGCGTTATGTGGGATTTGGTGTTCATGATCTGGTGTCTGGCCAGCTCCACTCAGATGTAGGTACAGATGATGAGGTATGCCTTGTGCTGCTTAGCGGGTCAGCGNACTTTACCGCAGGGGACATAGATTTTGGCCTGATCACAGGACGGAAATCAGTTTTTGATCGCACTCCTCCTCATGCGGTTTATCTTCCACACAAGACCAGCTGGTCCGTGAGAGCGGCTGCGTCAGCAGAAATTGCTGTCTGCCGTGCCCCTGGCATGACAAAAGATCATGGCCCGCGTCTAATTACACCTGATCAGATGCCTCTGGAACAGCGGGGTGCAGGTACAAATACTCGCTTTGTCTGTAATATTCTTCCCGAAACAGAACCAGCAGACAGCTTGCTTGTGGTTGAGGTCATTACCCCTGCCGGCAACTGGTCATCTTATCCTCCGCATAAGCATGATACTGATAACTTGCCGCATGAAAGCCTTCTGGAGGAAACCTATTATCACAGGATCAACCCGCCTCAGGGTTATGTTTTGCATCGTGTTTATGATGATGACCGCACCCTTGACGAGGTGATGGCCGTGCCAGACAGATCTGTTGTTCTGGTGCCAAAAGGGTATCATCCTGTTGGCGCACCGCATGGCTATGAAAGCTATTATCTGAATGTGATGGCCGGGCCGAAACGGGTGTGGAAATTTCATAATGATCCAGATCATGAATGGATCATCAGCGCATAAGCACAGCAAACAGATAAGCAGCGTTAAAGAGGGCAAAATGAAATTACGTTTGGGCATGTCACCTATTTCATGGAGCAATGATGATCTGCCGCAGCTTGGTGGTGAGACTAGTTTGCAAACATGTCTTGTTGAAACACGCGAGGCTGGCTTTACTGGAACAGAAACGGGGGGCAAGTTCCCAAAGGATGCTGCTGCTCTATCTGCTGTTTTAGGAGCGCATGATCTGGCGCTGGTCTCAGGCTGGTATTCTGGCACACTTATTAATAATAGCCTTAAAGAGGAGCTGGAGCGCATCGCTGAACAGCTAGCCCTTTTCAAACAGTGTGGCGCGTCTGTGATAGTTTATGGCGAGACCTATGAAACTGTGCAGAACCGACAGGAACGCCCGCTCAGCAGCCGTCCAAAGCTCGAAGATTTTGACGTTGCTGCCTACGGACGCCGTCTGACCATGCTGGCAGAACATTGTGCAGCTGAAGGGGTGCCGCTGAGCTTCCATCACCATATGGGCACTGCCGTGGAAACAGAAGCTGAACTTGATCTGCTGATGAGCCATACCGGCGCGGCTGTAAATTTGCTTCTGGATACTGGGCATCTTGTGTTTGCCGGCGGGGATAATCTGCAGGTGATAAAGAATCATGGTCACCGGATCAATCACGTCCATACCAAAGATATNCGCGAAAGTATTTTAGCAGCTGTGAATAAGGACAAGCAGAGCTTTCTGGATTGTGTTTTGGATGGGGTGTTCACGGTTCCAGGTGATGGATTGATAGCCTATGATCCCATTATGGCGGCTTTATATGAAACCGGCTATGAGGGTTGGGTGATTATTGAAGCTGAACAGGACCCGGCGAAAGCGAACCCGCTTGTCTATGCCAGAATGGGCTATTACGCATTAGAGGCATCATTGACCAAAGCTGGTTATCGGATAGATGCCTGATCTGCTTTGTATGGGGGAGCCGTTGCTGGAATTTAACCAGCAGCCAGACGGGCGTTATCTGGAAGGCTTTGGCGGGGATACATCCAACTGTGCGATTGCCGCTGCGCGTCAGGGAGCTACTGTAGGTGTCCTGGCCCAGCTTGGCACAGACAGATTTGGGCAAAAAATTCTGGACTATTGGGCAGAAGACAATATTGACATCTCAGCTGTGACATCTGTCGGCGATGCGCCTACAGGAATTTATTTTGTCACGCATTCTGGTGATGGACATGACTTCACCTATCGGCGTAACGGCAGTGCGGCCAGTTTAATGAGCCGCTCTGACCTGTCCCGGCCTTCTGTTTCTGCGGCGCTGTCCTCCTGCCAGATACTGCATCTCTCAGGCATCTCTCAGGCGATTTCTGAGAGCGCAGCAGATGCTTGCTTTGCCGCTATGGACACTGTGCATGCTGCAGGTGGCAAAGTCAGCTACGATCCCAATCTGCGCTTGAAATTATGGTCACTGGATAAGGCTCGCTCTGTCATCCATCAGGCGATGTCCTGCTGTGATATTGCTNTGCCAGGCCTTGACGATGCCCGTTTGCTGACNGGCCTGCACGAGGCAGGGGATATTGCAGATTTTTATCTGCAGTTAGGGGCTGAGATTGTCGCTTTGACCCTCGGCGTAGCAGGCACCNTTATNGCCACACCGGACAGGCGGGAACAGGTCCCACCCTATGTGGTTGAGGCGGTGGATGCCACAGCCGCAGGCGATACATTTGACGGGGCNTTTCTGGCGGAATATCTGACTGGACGTGATGCCTTAGCTGCGGCCCGTTATGCTAATGCAGCGGCGGCTTTGTCCACCACAGGCTATGGGGCAGTTGCCCCGATGCCAACACGTGCAGAAGTTGAAGCCTTGCTTACGGCCTAGATTACGGCCCGTTCCAGCAAGGGCTGGTTTGCTGCTATCCGCTCATAAGAAAAACAGCTAAAATCTAGGCTCTGCCAGGCCCCATGNGTGATCCATTCTGATATGCCACGCCCGACTGCAGGGGATTGCTGCAGCCCATGCCCTGAAAACCCATTNGCAAAGATGAAATTGCTGACATCTGGGTGCGGGCCAAGCACCGCATTGTGATCAAGCGTGTTAAAAGCATAATGTCCGGCCCAGGACGAGGTGACCTTTATTGCTTCAAATTGAGGAATGCGTGTGGCGATNAGCGGCCAAACATGGTCCTGCCAAATATTCTGATCTTCATCAAAATCATCAAACGCGACTGCCGAGTCAATATGCGGCGGGCTGCCTGCCATATAATCTTNANGCCCATATTGGCGCATATGGATACCTGACGGGTCAATTGTCAAGGGCAGGGGTCTGTCCAGCGGCCTTTCAGCAGAAAAGATCCAAGTATAGCGTTTGCGCGGCTCAACTGGCAGCTCAATACCAGCCATGCCAGCAACATCAGCGGCCCGTGGCCCAGCCGCATTCACCACGACCCCGGCTGAGATCCGTTCCCCAGTAGCAAGTACCACGCTATCAATTTTCTGGCCACGCGCGGTGGTGGTTAGTGCAGTAACTTCATTTTGGATATACTCCACACCTGCCTTGCGGGCAGATCTGCGCCACCATTCAAACATGGTGTTGCCCTCAAAATATCCCTCATCTTTCAGATTATGGCTGCCAAGCAGAATATCATCCACATGATAAAACGGGTAATCCGCTTTGATCTCATCTGCTGTCATAAGTTTTGTGCCTGCCCCCAAGGCAGCCTGCACCNTTTGATTTGCTCGCAGCTGTTCGGCAAAGTTCTCATTATCAGCCAGATACATNTAGCCAAACGCATCAAGGGTCAGGTCGGGGATCTCATCATCGCCGCCCATGTAGTGCCTGAAGTTTTTCACATACTCTGCGGTGAACTGAGAAATTCGGATATTGATCTCAGTAGAAAATTGTTGGCGTACGCAGGAATTGGTGCGCGAGGTNGAGGCAAATTCATAGCTNGGGTCACGTTCAACCACTAGAATTCGCCCTTTNAAGTCAGAGTGCTGAGATAAAAACCAGGCAATGGAGGACCCAATAATCGCTCCGCCAATAATCACCACATCAAAGCTTTGTGCAGACGTTGTCGCAGGATAAAGTTGGGCTGACATTTCTTGTCCCTTATTAATACTTTAACGCTGTATTCAGTTTGGGTGATATTTTTGCAGAGTCAAAAAATATTTTGACTGATTCTGGCCTGAGGTCGATTTTTATGATATTCCGCAATATGTTGGAGCGGGTCTTATCCAAAAGAGTAAAAAAATATATATGGCCAATCCTATTATTCTTTATCCGCGACCGTTCTTGCAATGCTGGGCTGCGCTAGCTGTGTTTCTTGTTTTCTTGACTCGGCCGGCTTTTGCCTCNTGCCAGACTGAGGGTTTGANNTTTGACCATGCTCAGCTTCGNGCCACACCNCCAAATGCGCCGGTTTCAGCTGGCTATCTTCAGATNACTAATACCACCGGTCAGACCCANANGCTTGTTTCAGCTTCAGCACCTTTTGCGAAANGGGCTGAAATTCATGATATGAAANACGATTCCGGCGTTATNAAAATGTATGAAATTGAGAGGGGGCTTGCTGTTCCAGATAGANTTACGGTCGCGTTGATGCCAAAAGGACGTCATCTGATGTTCATGAACCTTGACCGGCAGTTAAAAGAGGATGATATTTTCTCGGTTACGCTTGAATTTGTCCCTTGTGGACGAGTTACGTTGCCCTTTCATGTAACCAGACTACCCGGACTTGTACACACTCACGGGGAAACACACACAAAAGGCCACAAACAAAAAGACCATGACCATAAACAGCACGAACACAGTCACTGATAAAAGCGCAGTATTGTGACAATACAGGACAAACGCTCAATATTATTGTGGGGACTTGGCTTTGTTTTATTGCTGGGCTTGGCCTTTTCGGTCTCAGAATATCTGGCCCGCCAATGGATGCCGCGCACCCAGATGGGGTTTGAAATTGGGGCTCCTTTTCAGCTAACTGACCACACCGGGCAGATAGTAACAGAAGAAATTTTTACCGGCCGGGCTTCTGCCGTATTTTTTGGCTTTACCCATTGCCCAGAAATTTGTCCCACAACCTTGAATGACCTAGCCAATGCCAGACAGGCACTTGCGGAGGGCAGGGAAAAGCTGCAGATTGTTTTCATCACCCTTGACCCGGAACGAGACACGGTTGAGGTGTTGAAAGATTTCATTCCTTATTTTGGCGANNAGGTCACNGGCATCACCGGTAAGCCTGAAAATGTTCTGCAGCTGGCCAGAGACTGGGGTATTTTTTGGGAACGNATTCAGACATCTGGTGGCGGCTANACTCTTNATCATACCGCNACGGTCTTTTTACTAAACCAACAGGGCCGGATGACGGGCACAATCGATATTGCCGAACCGCCTGACGTAGTTGAAGCCAAGTTGAAGAAACTGGTTACCCGTCTTTAACTGTCTTCATCGCTCAGCCAAAAACGCTCAGATCAGGTCGGTGTGACCAGAAATCATATTCACGTTCAATTGCACGGGCAACGCGCAACAAAATTGCTTCCGAAAATGGCTTGCCAACCAACTGCACAGATAAAGGCAGGCCGTTTGCATCAAACCCTATAGGAAGGCAGATAGCAGGTAGGCCGAGGAAATTTACAGGCCGCGTATTATGCCCAATACGCTGCATCAACGGGGCCGCCTCGGGATTGGCCCCGACATCACTGTCTTTTATGGTTGGCAATGCAAATGGCCAGACAGGGGCCATNAACAGATCTACTTTGTCAAACAGGTCAGGCAATGTACGTGCAATGAAATCCGCGCGGCATGCCTGGAGCCGCTGATAGTTATCATCTGATGTGAAAATTCCGGTCAAAACGCGCATTAATGTCTGATCATTCAGCAATTCTGGCCGATCTAGAATTGTCTTNNTATGCACGTGTGCGGCCTCTGTGGCGATCAGCAGCACATTCAGTGGGTTTGTTGCTTCAATGCCCTCAATTACCAGATCATGGCATATCGCTCCAAGCTGTGCACAACGCTCAAAACAGCTGGCAACAGGGTCAGCCACCTCTGCTGTACTTCCAGTCAAAAAATAGCGTTCAGCAAGACCTATGCGAATACCTTCAAGCCCGTCTTCCAGTCCGTTCAGGTAATCTGGCTTTTCTGTATTAATGCTCTGATTATCTTGTGGATCATATCCAGCTAGAACAGATAAGCATTGCGCACTGTCCCTGACGCTACGGGACAGAGGGCCAACAGTATCGAGCGCATTTGATAGTGCAAAGACACCGGTGCGCGAGACAAGCCCCTGGGTCGGCTTCACTCCAACCAGCCCACAAGCCGCCGCTGGCAGACGGATTGACCCACCTGTATCACTGCCCAGCGCAGCAGGGACAATCCCAGCGGCAACCACCGCCCCTGACCCAGATGAGGAGCCGCCGCAGATATAGGCTGGATTCCAGGGGTTCTTGGGTGTTCCTGCATAAGCATTATGACCAGTTACCCCTAACGCATATTCTACAGAAACCAACCTTCCGCAGTCGATCGCCCCTGCAGAATCCAGTTTGTCAATAACAGTTGCGGGGCGGGCTGCAGTTTGTCCTTCATAGGGTTTCGAACCTCCCTCATAAGGCCAGCCAGACCCGTCTTTGAAGGTGCGGCCATACAACTCTTTATGCGCCAGTGGAACAGCCTTAAGCGGCAAAGTTTTGCTGGGTTGCTGCGGCTGGCTGAGCTGCGTGACCTGTTCCTGGGCAAACGCCTCATCCGTGAAGCGCACCGCATCTAGCTTGCGGCCAAGCTGGTTAAGGGCGTCTGTGACCTCTAGTACGCGTTTGCCTGTGCCATCTGGGTGGGTCTGTGCAGCATTCTTATAAAAATCAACAGACAGATATAGGCTCATGTCCTGTCTCCTACCTGTGCATACTGCATAAAAATATCTCTAACCGTGCGCTTATGTTGTTCATCTAGCGGATAGCTGGCCAATTGCTCCAACAATGTGCCGCTGGTCTCAAGGGCAAGGTTCACTTGATCGTTTGATATGCCAGCCTGACGAAGCTCATCACAGATTGTCTGTTTGCGCCCATCATCTTTCTCTGCCATGCCGGGCTCCTCTTTGATGTTCCAAACTTGGTTGCGCATAACCATGTCAGGTTCTGGACGTCGCTGCAACTTTGTGTCACGCTTTCAAACATGCCACATGAACATCATGACCATCCGCACAGCCTGTTGCCGCCTGAACCAGAATTACGAGTTAAGGCACTGGAAACCATTCTGGTTGAAAAAGGACTTGTTGATCCAGAAGCCCTTCAGCTTATCATTGACACCTATCAGCATAAAGTCGGCCCGCAGATTGGGGCCCGGCTTGTTGCGCGGGCCTGGGCTGATGCCCGGTTCAAGGACCGATTGTTAAATGACACGGATACGGTTTTGGCTGAGGCAGAACTGGCTGGACGACAGGGTGAACATGTCGTGGTTGTTGAAAATACGGCAGATACACATAACCTTGTGGTCTGCACTTTGTGCAGCTGCTATCCCTGGCCGCTTTTGGGCATTCCGCCAGGCTGGTATAAATCAGATAATTACCGTCGGCGGGCAGTGCGCGAGCCGCGGGCAGTATTGGCTGAGTTTGGCTTGACCCTTCCAGAGACAACACGCATCAGGGTGTGGGACTCAACAGCTGAAATACGCTATCTTGTCCTGCCGCAATGCCCTGAACAGGCCACCAACCTCTCAGAAGGTGAATTAGCCCAATGGGTAACCAGAGACAGTATGATTGGCGCTGGCCTGCCTATCTGCCCTGCAGACAGCAATATGCAGAAGGAGGGCTGAATGGCAAGGGTAAAGCCTCCACTCTCTGCTGCGGGCAGAATTCATGATATGGGTGGTCAGCCTGGCGGGCCTGTGCCTATAGACCCGCAAGGTCAGCCTGTTTTTGCCCAAAACTGGCAGGCCCGCGCTCTTGCTGTCACAGTTGCTGCAAGCGGGTTGGGTAAATGGACTTTGGATGAATCCCGGCATGCGCGTGAACGTCTGCCTGCAGAAGATTATATGGCCTATGGCTATTATGAAAAATGGATGGCCGGGTTGGCAACGCTTCTGGTTGAATATGGTCTGGTCACCATGGACGAGCTAGGGTCCGGTCAAGCAGCCGCTGACGGTGCACAAGAGGTTGAACAATATGACCCTGTCCCTCCAACGGCGGCACAAGTCAGGGCGGCTCTTGCCCGGGGCGGCCCAACTCGGCGACCAGACAGAACGCCTCCGCGCTATGCCTGCGGCCAGAAGGTTCAGGTGTTAAGCCCTGACAGCGCGGCACGCCAGCCTGGCGGTCATACACGTCTGCCTGCTTATGCGGCGCATCAGACAGGGGTTATCATCAGCCATCATGGCAGCCATGTGTTGCCTGACAGCAATGCCCATGGACTAGGGGAAAACCCGGAACATCTTTATGGAGTGTGTTTTTACGCGAATGATCTCTGGCCGGAACAGGTAGGCAGCAAAGATGAAGTATGTCTGGATTTATGGGAATCTTATCTTGTGGCGGTAGATGCATGATTAGACAAATGGAAGAAGATACCACACACAGCTTTTCTGCTGCGCCCGCGTTTTCTGCTGTCTGGCATGCCCAGCTTTTTGCCTTGACCACTCATTTATATGACCAGGGGCTATTTACATGGCCACAATGGACAGCGACACTTGCCCACCACATTCAGGCTCAGAGAGATGATTTAGAAAACAATGAAGATACAGAAGACAATTATTATCAGGCTTGGATGGCAGCTTTGACCAGCTGCCTGATTGATCAAGACATTACAGATTTCAGGCAGCTTCAGCTGATGCAGGAGAAGTGGGCATCTGCCTATCTGTCCACACCGCATGGCCGGCCTGTACGCCTCCCAGAACTCAGCTAAGAACCCCCTGTTTTCAGGCGTTTTTTTAATCAAATATCTGTTTTTATGCAGACAGGACAGGTCTGCCATGCTAGGTTTTCGCCATCTGAATATATATTGAAAGGAATGAGGACATCGTGGCTGAGATGATGCCCCAGAGCGCACTGGTTCCTGACAGTGACTACATCATTATTGGTGGCACAGGTGATTTGGCCCTTCGGAAAATTTTTCCAGCCCTGTTCTGGCGTTTTCTTGAGGGTCAGATAACCTCATCTTTCCGTCTGATCGCCGCTGCCAGACAGGAGAGCAGCAAGCAAGACTTTGCAGAACGGCTGCGGCCTTTTTGTGAGGAGGCGTTGTCTCATGCTGATACAAAAGATGCAGATTTTGAGGCGTTTCTGAAGCTTATTCATCTTGTCAGGCTGGATATTCTGTCTGGTGAAGGGGCTGATGCCCTGGCCACGCTAGTTCATGACAAAGCAGCAGCCAACCGGCCGTGCATTTTTTATCTTGCGGTTGCCCCAT
>PBLM01000016.1 GCA_002721775.1 Rhodospirillaceae bacterium
AGGGCCACTTAGAAAGTTATATTTTCCTGCAACATCATAGCTGTCGCCGCATCGTAATTTAACACTTCTCTTACTATGAACGTGCCCCACTTGTGTTATCATTTGCATAAGATTATTTTTTGAAGATGATGTGGTAACAAAAAATGGCGGCGCATTTTCATATACGCCCTCTTTAGCAGCCACTCCAATTAAGCAACTCCCACAATCTAGTTTTTGATCGTCTCTCAAATTTCTTCCTGTAGAACAAACTGAACAACAAACTGCTTCGCTGAATAAAGTAGTTTCTTTGATTTAAAGAATGCCTGTTTCTTGGTCAGTTTTATAACAGCTTATCTCGAGGGCAAACATATTTGCGCTGTTACGCTTGTTCAAATTCAGAAAAAAATCATGAACAAAAGAGCTCAGATGCATGCAAAATTACAAACGAACATTCTTAAAAAATTAACAAATATCTTGTGAATAAAACCTGCGTGGTTTTTGTTTTCATCAAGGGTCGAATTTTCTAGAAATGTGTTTTTAAGTTTAACACTCAGAATATTCTACATTTTATGGATATTTACAAATTTAGCTCTAATTTCAACAGACTTTAAATAAGAAAAAGACACAAGAAATAAGAAAAAGACACAAGAAAATAACAAGCTAAAGGCACAATTATTTTGCACTTTATGTAACCTCATGCTCAAATTCTAATTAATCCAGAGCTACTAATAGGCTTTTTCAAAAGCAAAGGTTCTTTTATTTGAACTCAGTCAAATAGAAATGGAGAAAATTAATTATGTCCATGAAGTTCAAAGTGCATGGCGTACGAGGCTCAGTTTCTAACTCTTCACCAGAATTCGACAAATATGGGGGGAATACAACGTGCTATGAAATAGAAATCGATGACTGCCAAATAGTGATTGATACCGGAACTGGTTTTCACAACGTTGAACTAATGCGCAAAAAAAAGGACACTGTAATAATTTACAGCCACTTTCACCACGACCATCTTCAAGGCCTCTCTTTTAACAAATACCTTTATGATAATTTTAGTCCCGTACTTATTTCATCTGCGCTCTGCAACGCAAGCACTCTTAGTGAGATATTAGAAACCTATTATTCAGGACATTATTTTCCAATCGATTTATTTGATCAGTTAAAGCATTTAAAAATAGTTGAATTTAGTTAAATTAAAAAGTTGCTTAACGGAAAAATTAAACTGTCTTTCACAAACTTGAGACATCCAGGAGGAGCGTGCGGATATCGTTTTGAAAGAAATGGAGCTTCAATTGTGACTTTGTTTGATAACGAATATCACGATGATCAGAGACAAAATTTAATTGAATTTTGTCAAGGGGCAGACTTAGTTGTGTGGGATGGAATGTTCACAGAAGAGGAATTACTTTCGAAGCGAGGTTGGGGACACTCCTCGATAGAAAGGGCTCAAGAGTTTGCAAGTCTATCGTCGTTAAAGAGAATGCTAATTACACACCATTCTCCCGATCGAACTGATATAGAACTTGATGAGATTAGCAAAACGCTGAATTCTGATATTGAATTTGCTTATGAAAATCAAGTTCTCAACTTCTAATATATAGTTTTGGTTTTCAAATAGGGAGATTTTCTTAGTCACAAGTGATGAATATGGAAACTGAAATTAGTGATACAAAAATATCTGAATTAATTGAATTAAAAGCAACCATAGTTGCTTTAAGAGACCAGATGGAACTCTTATCGCATGAGAGAGATGCTGCTGTTCAAAAAGCAGTGCAAAAATCTGCAGATGAAATACAACAACTCAAAAATACAGCATCTAGCTTAAGAAATGAACTTGAAAATCTGCGCTTTGAAAAGGACGCTGATGTTCAAAAGGCAGTGCAAAAATCTGCAGATGAAATAAAGCACCTAAAGAAAACAACTGTAAAAATGAGAGCCAAAATAGAAAAGAGAGCGCAATGAGAACTTTCATTGAGCATTTCTTAAAGCTGCATTTTTTGTATAGAAATTTTACATATTCAAACTCACTTTTAGGGACTTAGGACATTGGAAAAGGCTATTTCAAATAATTTTGTCGAAATTGAAAAGCGGTTAATTCGCTCTAATGAAAAACTCCGACTATCGGAATTATTACTAAGAGTATCTAGAAATATCGCTGGTCTTTCAAATTTGAAGGAAATCTTAATCGCAATTATTGAGGAAACAGTGACCGAAGTTGGTGCAGATAGAGGGACATTATTTTTAAATGACCCACTTACTGGCGAATTATATTCAAGAGTTGCTCAGGGTGAGCTAACTCGAGAAATCAGAATTTTAAATACTTCTGGTATTGCTGGTGCAATTTTTCATTCAGGAAAAGGTGAGATTATCCACGATGTTCAATCTGATGAAAGGTTTAATTCATCTATTGACGAACAAACAGGCTACAGAACAAAAAATATTATATGTGCACCAATAAGAACTGTAAGGAACGATATAATTGGCGTAATCCAAATACTAAATAAAAAAAGAGGGCGGTTTACGAAGCATGATCTAAACACAGTCTCCGCAATAACTGAACAAGCTGCAATGACTTTGCAAAATGCTCAAGGTTTGGAGCAAATGGCGAAGGCACGAGCAAAAGAAATGGAATTTCTTGACGTCGTGTCAGACGTGACCGCAGAAATTGAATTAGGTGCTTTGCTTCAAAGAGTAATGATAGAGGCTACTAGAATGCTCAACGCTGATAGAGCAACACTTTTTCTAAATGATCCGAGAACAGATGAACTTTTTTCTAGAGTTGCTATGGGCGATGGTATTGGAGAGATTAGACTTCCAAACAATGCCGGCATAGCCGGCACTGTTTTTCAATCAAAAAAAACTGTTAATATTCCTCACGCATACGCTGATTTGCGCTTTAACCCTTCATTTGATAAGCAAACTGGCTATTTCACTCGGTCTATTTTATGCGTTCCGATAATGAATAAAGAAGGTGACTGTATAGGATGCACGCAAGCTCTCAATAAAGTAGGAGGCGGGTTTACTGATGAAGACGAATCAAGGTTGAAGGCGTTTACACAACAGGTATCTATCGCACTTGAGAATGCAAAACTTTTTGAGGATGTCACTAAAGAACGAGCATACAATCATAGCATGCTCGCAAGCATGTCTAATGGCGTCATAACTATTAACGAGGAAGGAGTAATCGCTACTTGCAACAAAGCTGGCTGCACCATTTTAAAAACCAGACGAGACGACATAATTGGTTCGAAAGCATCTGATTTTTTCAAAGAAGACAGAATGTGGATTAATGAGAANATCGAAGAGTGTAGTGAGNATAAAGAGAATATTATATTGATGGATGTGTCTTTTGAAGTTGGNTCCGAAANTGAANAAANNAATGAAATAGTTTCTGCAAATTTAAGTTTTATGCCNCTGGAGAGCCAAGACCCAGATGGNCGGACAGATCAAGAATCCAGCCACCTCGGCTCAATGATCATGATTGANGATATTTCTGACGAGAAAAGAATGAAATCCACNATGTCTCGGTATATTGACCCTGGTATTGCCGACCAACTGATGAGTGATGGCACTGACATCATGGGCGGTCAAGAGACAGTAGCCACTGTTCTTTTTTCAGATGTTCGAAGTTTCACCACTATAACAGAATCTCTTGGCGCTCAGGGTACTGTGGCTCTGCTAAACGAATATTTTGACATAATGGTTGATGCAATTACTGAACAAGGTGGCATGGTTGATAAATTTATCGGTGATGCAATTATGGCTGGCTTTGGAATTCCAATCGCTCATGAGGATGACGAGGACAGAAGTGTGAGAGCCGGTATTAATATGATTAAAAGACTTTGGGATTGGAATTTAGAGCGGGAGAAAAAAGGACAGATGGCAATAGATATGGGCTTGGGAATCAACACAGATATGCTCGTATCAGGAAATATAGGATCCTCAAAGCGGATGGATTACACCATGATTGGCGACGGCGTTAATCTAGCGGCAAGATTAGAAAGCGCTTGCAAGTCTTATTCAGCAAAAATTCTCATCAGTGACTTCACATACCAGAAATTGAAGGGCACATATCAAATTCGCTACATCGACGATGTAGTGGTAAAAGGAAAAACTGAACCCGTTGGAGTGCGAGAAGTACTTGACTTTCATTCCCTCGAGAGTTTCCCAAATCTGATGGACAACGTGAACTATTTTAATGAGGGAAGACGCAACTTTAAGTCTGGTAACTGGGACACTGCAATCAAATCTTTTCAAGAGTGCTTAAAGTGTAATTCAAGTGACCAATTGTCAGAGACATACATTGAACGATGCAAAGTGATGAAAAAGAAGAACCCAAAGGATTGGGATGGTATCTGGGTAATGACATCAAAATAAATACTACGTTTATTAAGTTTTCAAGTTCACGTCAGTTGAGCGAAAAAACAGCCATCTTGGACTGGGTCATTTCTTCTATAGTATGAGGAATACCGCCCACACCAAGCCCCGAACTCTTCCTGCCAGCAAATGGCATCCAATCAACTCGGAATGCCGAATGGTCATTTATCATTATGGCTGAACCGTCGAGTCTATTAAACCCTTCCATAATTTCGGTGTAGTCATTTGAAAACACCGATGCTTGGAAAGCAAATGGAAGGCCATTAGCTTGGAGTATAGCATCATCCATACTCTTTTTTTCGTAAATGGAGATAACAGGGCCAAAGATTTCCTGTGTTGACACTCGGCTGTTTTCTGGAGGGTTAAGAATAACGGTAGGGGCATAACATGAATCAGCTAACCTCTTCCCTCCACATAAAACCTGTGCGCCTGCATCAACGGCCTCGGCAACCCATTCCTCAACCCTGTCAACCTCTCTGTTTCTAATTAAAGGACCGCACTGCGTTTCAGCATAAATTGCATTTCCAACAACTAAGTTAGAAACTTCATCCGCTATATTTGCCGCGAGCTCTTCGGTAGAAGCACCAAAGGAAAAAACACGTTGAACTGATACGCAGACCTGTCCGGAATGATAAAATCCACCTTTGACTATGCTTGGCACGAAACGTTCTCTATCTGCTGAAGGACAAAAAATTACTGGAGCAACACCTCCATGTTCTAGAGCGACCCGTGTTCCTGGTGCTAGTAAAGAGCGTAACTTCCACCCTACAGCCGCCGACCCAATAAAGCTAAAAAAAGCAACTCTCTCATCAGTCACAAGCTTTTGTGCAACACTTACATCGCAGCAGACAAACTGAGCCCATTCAGAGCTCAGTCCTGCCTGATGTAATATTTCAATAAATGCCTCACAGCAAAGTGGCGTTTCGTCTGCCGGTTTCACTATAACCGGATTGCCAGCGGCTACAGCTGGCGCCACCTGATGGACGATTAAATTTAATGGATGATTAAATGCAGAAACAGCGACCACAATCCCAATGGGTTCTCTGGTTGTAAACGCTATTTTACCGTCGCCAGTTGAAGTTAAATCCATAGGTATTTCTATGCCTGCATTATTTGCAATTTCAGCAGCACAAGTTTCTACCCCATCAATGGCGCGAACCACTTCCACTTTTGCATCAATTAAGGGCTTCCCTCCCTCCGAAGCAATAAGTAGGGCAAGCTCATCTGCTCTTCCTTTCATGATTTCTGCAGTCTTTTTTAACACCGCTATTCTCTCATGCTTTGGGAGTCCTTTTTTATTTGCCTTATGTGTTTTTTCAGCAATAGCCAAAGCTGCATCCACCTCACTTGCAGAGGATAGTTTTACTTCTCCTATTGGTGAACCATCAAAAGGATTGGTTACTTTTAATCGATGCTTCATTGAGTCCATCATACAATTGGCTCGTGATCTCTTAAATCAGTGATCAACTCTTTTACGTTTTGTGAATAATCAACTGGCAAATCAACGACATGCACACCGCCTTCTCTGTAGGCTCTATCTATCGTCTCGACGAAACCAGTTACGCTTGAAATGCGATGTCCGTGAGCTCCGTATGCCTCAGCATATTTTACAAAATCTGGGTTTTTATACTCTAGGCCCCAATCCTTAAACCCAACCCCTGCCTGCTTCCAACGAATCATTCCGTAAGAGCTGTCATTCAGAATTAAAACAACTAGATTTAAATCTAATCTGACAGCTGTTTCCAATTCCTGACTATTCATCATAAAGCCACCATCACCACAAATGGACATCACTTTGCGGTTTGGATGTATCATAGCGGCAAGCATTGCAGAGGGTAATCCCGCTCCCATAGTTGCTAGGGCATTATCTAACAGGATTGTGTTGGGCTGAAATGCCAAATAGTTTCTAGCAAACCAAATTTTGTAAACGCCATTATCAAGTGCGATAATATCATGATATCCCATCAAATTTCGAATTTCCGACACAATGTGTTGTGGCCGCATTGGAAATGCTGGCTCGTCATCAAGTCGATAGATTTCCCTTTTGACGTTATCCCTGACTTTTTCAAAATCCCTTAAGTCCAAGTCAAGCTTTGACCCCAAAGCGTCTGCCAATGCATCAACAGACAGGGCGATGTCACCAACAACTTCTATTTGTGGAAAATAAACTTGATCCACTTGAGCTGATTTGTAATTTATGTGGATGACCTTTGCGCCATTATGTTCCATGAAAAAGGGTGGTTTTTCTACAACATCATGGCCAATATTTATTATTAAGTCAGCTTCTTTGATGTAATCGTGCAAATAATCTTTATCTGAAAGCGCTGCAGTCCCTAGGAAATAATCCGAACTCTCATCAACAACGCCCTTTCCCATTTGTGTATTACAGAACGGTATTCCAATCGCACCTATGAATTCAGAAATGGCTCGGCGAGCTTCCTTTCGATTTGCTCCAGCACCTATCATTAATAATGGGTATTTTGCATCTTTAATTGAATTTGCCGCAGCGTTGATTACCTCTTTACCTGCTACCGCATAAAACCTCTCGTGTGGAGGAATTAAATCCACCACATCCGATTTCTCTTCTGCAATGTCTTCGGGCAACTCAAGCAGTACAGGACCAGGCTTTTCTTCCTCAGCGACGCGAAAGGCCTCTCTCACTAGTGACGGAATTGTATTACCGTTGACAATTTGCTTAGTCATTTTGCATATAGGCGCGAACAAATGAACAACGTCCACTATCTGAAATTGACCCTGCTTGGACTTTTTTATCGGTTTCTGGCCAGTAATCATTACAAGAGGGAAACCTCCAAGAAACCCATAGGCCGCGGGTGTTGTGAAATTTGTTGCGCCAGGCCCTAATGTGGCAAGACATACTCCAGCTTTTCCAGTAAGTCTACCGTAGGTTGCAGCCATGAATGCAGCGCCTTGTTCATGTCTTGTAAGGATTAGTTTGATCTTTTTGGATTTTCGGAGAGATTCCAAAATATCTAAATTTTCTTCTCCAGGAATTCCAAAAATATACTCGACGCCTTCATTCTCTAGAGCTTGTATAAACAAATCTGACGCTTTCATAATAGCTCCCGCACCATTTTCTAAAAGTAGCAACTCCGTAAGATCCTAAACTTTCCTTGTTTCAATTTCAAAATTTTTCTAGTTAAACCTAAAGTGGCAACATTTTGTATTGAAAACTTTATATCGCCATTTCCGCGAAAGAACTATTCAAGAAAAATAAGACAGATTTATCTAGCCCGACTCGTAGTTTATTATAGTCAAACTACTATTACGTCTGTTCACGCCAATCGTGCTGCGGTGCAAAACCTAAAAGGTTTTTAATTTTTTCGTTAGAAAACAAACACTCGTACGGATGAATATCTCTTTTTAAAGGAACTTCGGGATAAAATCTCTTTCGGATATCTTCTGTCGTCAGATTTACTGAATTTTGGTCATTAGAAACATTAAAAACCTCATAACCCAAACCGTCCTTCGATATACATAAATCAACAGCCTGGCCCAAATCACGAGCATCTATGTAATTAAAAGCATTCGGCAATCTAACTTTAGGATTATTGCAAAAATCCTCAAAAAGGTCATATTCATCTGGCTCCACAACGTTCCCTATGCGCAATCCATAAATATCAGTGCCTGTCCGGCGCTGGAACGCTTTGGCAGTTTCTTCATTGACGACCTTGGACATTGCATAACTGTCCATTGGGCGAGTCTCATCCTCTTCAAGAATCGGAAGAGATAAAGGTGCAGGCTTGTCGTGCGAAAAACAGAGACCATAGACAGTTTCAGATGAAGCAAAAATTATCTTCTTAATGCCAAGCTTAACTGCAGCTTCAAGGACATTGTAAGTTCCCATTACATTAACTTTATAAGTTTCGATGTCACTTGCCTGCAGTATTCGTGGTATTGCAGCGAAATGAACAACAGCATCATAACCCAATGGCGTTTGTCGCTGCCTTAATTCATTCCTGTCCATATGCGCTGACATAGAAGAGAAAACTTGTGCAGAGTCAGTAACATCAACCTTCAGATAATCCAGACCTTCCTGATTTACTTTTGTAATATCAGCGTTAAGAACTCTATGGCCTTTTTGAATTAGATAGTTAGCGGCATGCTTTCCTGCTTTACCACTTGCGCCTGTGAAATAAACTCGTTTTCTCATATTTTTGCTCCAAAAAAGTAACTAAAACCTAAGGAAACTTGTAGGAACACATTCAAAAGCCAATGAAAATCATACTATTTTCAATGTTAAATGAGGTTCGGCTTTTGAGGACAGAAATTTTGTCCAATCTGTCTTGTTCATAATTTCTGACCTGCCGTTTCTCGTAGCATATCTGCATAACGAGTTCAGGCAGATTTCTTCTTTATAAGGCAGGCTAGCATCTTCGTATTTCCAGCTAGTATATCCACAACTGTTACAGGTTCCGTTTTCTTGTCTGTTTATGTCGTAAATCATTTCACACCACCACAGTACTCAAATCCATTTTTCCATCCGCTCTGATAGTGAATATCACCCATTTTATTTTTTACCTCAGGTAGAGAAAGAGAGGCCGCTATTTTGGATTTGCACCCGTCCACATAGCCCCTATTGAGACTAGCGCTTTCCTTAGAAACGGTTGCGCAGCATGACATCAATAACATTATACTGACGAGCAAAACTCGCATCAGGCTAAAATTTTCCCAGCTACGTTGTCAACGATTACCGGATTTTCGAAATATTCAATATCAGGTTTTGAATATCTGTTTGTTAGCCATTCAATTCTGGCATCGTCAAACCAATTGTCAGCATCCAGCCTGCTCTCAAAACAATAGATGCCACCACCAATCGACTTATCCAAGTCACATATGTAGTTTTTGCGAATTAGTCCCTTTGTATCCCGGTACATAGGGGCCGTTTCTTCGAATTTTTCCTTTAGTTTATCAAGGTCTAGGTCATTCGATATTTGGAAGGTCACTTTCACAATAATCAACATAAGCCTCCGTGAATTTTCATTCAAATTTAGATATAGTCCTTTGCAAGCCCGTCTGCTTTTAAGTCTTCTTCTCGAGGATATTTAGGATATCATCACTGGAATATTTAACTCTGGCCATCCCGCCGGACATAGATATTTTGACTCCCATATCCTGAAGTTGGACAAACAGAGATTGATGAGCATTATGAACTCTTTCTGAGTCAGATTTGCTTCTCCATAAATTTATAAAAAATAATGTGGTTTCATCAATATCTACAAATTGGGTTAGGAGCAGCCCCTCAGCAAAAAATCCATCGACTATCGAAACAAATTTATCCCTCATAGCTTCTTTAGCCAGCTGATTCGGGAACTTGAGAGTATGTATTCGCGTAAACATTCAACAACCTCCTCAGTCGATGGAATTATTATTCGAAGTATGGTTTTTGAACTTATATCGAGTCGTAATACTCCATGAATGAAAAATCTTTGGGGCTCAAGGCAGCGCCTCCGTCCCCGTAGCACTGATGTGACGTCCAACTCATCGCTTTTTTGTCCGCTAACTCGGAAATTTGTTTAAGGTATGAAAAACCATCTGATGAAAGACCGTCAATGATTTCTTGCCAATCCGGATATGCTGAAAATGATTCCTGCCAAATTGCACGACCTGCTAAAAAACCTGATGCGCCCGCTTGGAATGCATGCAGAAGTATAGTTTGAAAGTTTTCTTTTGCAGCCCCAGCAGATAGCATAACCCAGGGCCTCCCTGCTAATCTACCCATCTCATTAAATAATTCTTGAACGTTTCTTGAGCTATTTATCATGTCAGCATTGACTGGACTTTCAAGTTTGAACAGATCAACACCATATTCTTGCTTTGCAAACTCTTCAATAGAAGCTAATACGAAGTCACTGTTCTTTTCTTTCATCTCAACATAACCATGTGATTTAGTTGCCTCAACTGCTAAAGGGTATAATAGTAATTCGAGAAGGAAAGGAATATCAAAACGTTGACATTCCTCGCCAATTCTTTTGACATAATCCTGTTGAAAGACAATATTTTCCGGTGAAGCGTCTGGCCTATACCAAACAAGAACTTTAACAGCATCTCCACCAAGGCGTTTAATTTTGTTCACAGTCCAATTGTCAATGTCTTTTGAAAATCTACCCGCACTGGACTCTGAAAACACTGAATCCTCCAACGTCACAATAAGACCTTTATCGCTAGACAGCTTGTCAAATGCAGCAGGTATGCCATAGTACGGGTCTAATAAAACAGCAGAGCTTGCATCCTGAAGTTGTGTTACAATTTGTGCTTTGAATTTCGCAACTTCGCCCCAAGGGGCCTCTGCTAAACCAAGTTGTTTAGCAATGGGACCTGTAATTGGTGGGCGTTGGTCAGCCGCAACCATTTTAAAAAGACCTTTGTCGTCAGACATCCGACGCATACCAAGAAGCTTTCCTGGGGTCAATTGCATGTCAATACTCCTTCATAAATGAGAAACAACTTTGCCGGTCAGGCGACGCGGTAATACCTCCAAATTTTTCACACTTTATCGCTGCTGCTGCATTGGCTGTTGTAATCGCTGTAACCTCACCCATTCCTTCTCCAAGACAAAGGGTGAAAATACCATGCCAAACATCTCCTGCACCCACAGTATCTATAGCTTTGACAGAAAACGCAGGAATGTTTTTCAATAAATTGTTTTTAAGATACCAGACGCCATTTTCCCCATCGGTTACGCAGACCCAACATCCTGTGTCGCTTAGTGCCTGTCGCAACCCAGTCTGGATATCGCAGCCAGGACAAAATGATGCTAAGCCTTGTCTTGAAAATGCTAAGTGGGTTGCGCCCACAGCATGCTCTTTGGTAAATGGTGCCTCGGCATCAATTACAATCGGCAATCCATGTTTTTGGCCGACCTTTATCGCCCATTTAGTCAATTTGGAAACACGATTATCAGCCAATATAGCACTTGGCTTAAAATTAGGTTTAAGCACATTTGGCAATTCAGAAAAGCCTTTTCCTGGAAAATTAAAGGTCTGCCGTTCACCTCTTCTATCTACAAATGCTGCTGAAACAGATGACTGCGCATTAGGAGAAATTATACTCATTGACAAGTCTACTGCTTCCTCTGTGAGTTTCTGATGGATAAATTTTCCCATCATATCATTGCCTAAATAAGTTATTAATGCAGCACGACCGCCAAATCTTGCAATGGCTATACTAGCATTAGCCCCTGGTCCTCCAACAACAAAGAGGGAATTACTAGCCTTAAATTTCTCTGCACAAATAGAAAATTGATCAATTTCCATTATTAGATCAACTGTGGCTCGTCCAGCCACCATTATTGAAACAGGCTCACTCATTTGCAAAACTTGGCGCAGGCAAACCTTCTATTCGAATATTAATACAAGCTGGTTTTCCACTAGAGAACGAGCGCTGAAAAGCCGAGGAAAGTTCCTTGAGTTCTGTGACATATTCTCCATGACCTCCAAGCGCAACGGCGACCTTGTCATACCTGGCGTCAGTCAACTCACATGCATATACTCTATCTAATCCAAACTGCTGTTCCTGTATTTTAACTTCTGCATTCCATTTAAGGTCATTGCCAATTACCGCTATCACAGGTAGGTTTTCACGCACTGCTGTTTCAAACTCAGCAAGATGAAAACCAATAGTTCCATCGCCCATAAAAGCTAAAACATCCTTTTTAGGGTGAACAAGTTTTATAGCCAAAGCATAGCTTAAACTGCCACCAATAGCCCCCGAAGTCCCGTTGACCATGACAAGATAATGGGATAGGAACGACTGGACCCATTGTCCAATTTCACCGCCATCTGAAACCGCAATAACATTTTCCCTAGTAGATAAAATTTTATTAATCGTAAGTGCAAAAGTTAAAGAATTAAGTCTATCTTGGTTATCCAGCTTATCAGGAATGCAGAAATCACGACAGTCAATGGCTTTGCGAAACGAAGCAAGCCATTTAGAGGCAATGGCTTTCTGGTGTTCCAGTTTTTGAAGCATATTAATAGCGACTAATGGTGCAACATTTTTACCCTCCTTCAGCCTATTGCCAAGGTTGCTGCGAGATTTTTTTAGTAGCTTATCACTTCCAGTGTAAACAAACCACTCAGCGTCTTGCCTGAAAGCTTTAAGTGAACCATAAGAAAGGGAGAAGTCTATAGGTTTTCCGACCACAATAATTAGATCTGCAAGGCGAATCATTGATTTAATGTTGCCTAACCTAGGGTCATTAAAACCCCGCGGGCTCTCCATCAAAACCACGGGTATATTAAGTTTTTTCTCTAATTTTTTTAGTTTACCTCCATGACAGGGCATGCCAAAATACGGGCCAACTATGATTAACGGCTTTTTGGCGGACACGATTGATTTAGCAAGGTTCGCAGAGGGTTCTGCGGCATCCGCAGCATTTTTATGAACTTGCCTCAAGCCGGAAATGCCATTTTGTAAATTCTCAGCTAGAATATCTGCCGCAACCGCAAGATGTATAGGACCCGGAATACCATCTTTTGCCAAATTGATAGCTTTTAATACAATAGGAATTAGTTTCTTATTGTCCTTTATTCTCTCAGAGAATTTGGTCAGAGCAGAGGTAACTTGCACCTGGTCCATTTCCTGAAAACTACCTCTCCCATCCAATTCTGCTTCAGAGTCACCGCTAAGCAACAAAACAGGTGTTTGTGATTGAGCTGCAGTGAACAAGGGAGCCACCGCATTACATAGGCCAGCACCTGCCGTAACTAATGCAACTCCAATTTGGCCTGTCATTCGTGCATAAGCCTCTGCCATGTAAAGTGCAGCTGCTTCGTGCCTTACATGAATTATTCTAACTCCCTCATCGAGGCAAGCGTCAAAAAGAACCATTATTTGATTTCCAGAGAGAGCAAAAATTGTTTCCACTCCCTCGGATTTAAGAATTTTTACCAAAGCGACAGATGCTTTCATTATTAATCCCCCGCATCTCTAAGTAGCACCTCGAGAAAAGAAAAACTGTAAACTTTCATTGTCATCCGATGGAGTATCCTCCATCTACAACAATAGTTTGCCCAGTTATAAATGCCGCTTGGTCACTAGCTAAAAAAATTGCCGTTCCTGCAATATCGTCAGGATTTCCCCATCGAGAAAAAGGCGTCCTCTTGATAACTGCCTGATAATGTTCTTGGTCATCGCGTCCCTTTTGACTTTGTTCAGTAACAATGAAACCTGGAGCAATCCCATTCACTCTGACCCTTTTCGGCGCATATTTTAAAGCCATTGATTTAGTTAGTTGGTGAATTGCAGCTTTGCTCGCTCCATAAGCAGGAACCCTTGGACTGCCAAAAAAACTATACATAGAAGCAATATTTATTACCGAACCTCTTGAAGCAGTGAGGGCTGGCTCAAAAGATTTCATTACATCAAAATTGCCAATTAGATTCACGTCAATCACATGACGAAACATATCGATGTCATCTTCTTCGTCGCGACGAGAAATGGCGGCGCAATTGACCAGTGTGTTCAATTTGGTAAAATTTTCCGCTAACGCAGATATTGCTTTGGTATCGCAAACATCCAGTTGATGATAAGTCCCTACTCCATCTGGCATAGATAACGGAGTGTCTTCTGCGCCAGTAATTACAACACGATCTCCTTGTCTTGCTGCTGCTCGTGCAATCGCAGCGCCAATTCCATCACGACTTGCTCCAATCACTAGCCATATACGATTTTCTTTTTCCGCTATCATTTATATTACAAACCCTCCCCCGCTTAAATTTAGCATGGAGCCGCTGGCATAGTCGAAATTTCCTGAAATTAAATCGATAACTGGCTTAGCAATATCAGAGGGCTCAGCTACCAATCCACAAGCAATTGAGGCCTCAATTGCCGCTCTTGTATCTGCGTTTGCCAAGGCATCATTAGTCATGTCAGTTCGGGTCACACCAGGCCTAACAGAAAATACAGAAATTCCTTGTGGCGCAAGCTCCTTTGCAGCGCCTACAGTAAAAACATCCACCGCACCTTTACTAGCAGCATAGACACTTTTATGCCTCCGGCCGCCTATGGTGGATGCCATGGAAGATATGTTTACAATTACACCACTTTTTTTTGCTTCTTTAGCCTGTTTTGCAAATTGCTGACAACATAGAATTAACCCAACAACATTAACTTTCATGGTGGAACTGACAAAGTAATAGTCTAGCTCTTCAACTGCTCGTTCTCCATTATCAATACCTGCAGCTGTTACAAGAGCGTCAGGTGGGCCCATCCATGAATCAATTGATTTAAAAAATTTTTCGATACTATTAGTTTTCAAAACATTCAAAGGAAAAGCTTTGATTTGACCTTTTGAATTATTTTGAATATCCAACGCGCATTTTTGGTTTGAGCCATAACTGATGGCTACTCTCCAACCGGCATCCGCGGCTGATAGCGCAATCTGTTTTCCAATTCCCCTATTTCCACCTGTTACAATTAAAAGTCCATCCTCTTTCATAATGAATCCTTCTCCCTTGGAAGTAGAAATTGTCCCTCAAAATACTTTTCAGAAGCTGTTACTGCTCCATTGAACACGGCATTCAGCTTTGTTAATACTGCAATCTGTGCTTCTTCATTATTCAGCTCGCCTGTAAAATAGTTATCCAACGCCACATCAATGTCATCTTGCCAAGATTGAGCGGTTTTTGGATTCCCACAAATTTTAATCATTGGGCATAGGACATTACCACTTGGGTTAAAAACACCCATTGCAAATAGACCAAGATTACAACCTGCCATCATCATGCCTGTTAGAGATACAGGGGTAAAAAAGGGTGTATCCATAAAATGCAAACCCGGCTTCTTTGGAGACATCCCATATTCGAGTGCTGATAGGAAATGTGTTGTGCCAGTTTTACTAACAGCTCCCATGGATTTTTCAATAAGGGTAGTTAAACCGCCATCAAGATTTTCTTGTGTGGGATTCGTGCCGCGATAGTCTTTTCCGTTATCCTCATTTATCAATTTCAAACGATAATTTATAAAATTAAGGATCGACTGCCTGATATTTAAGTCTGAACACCTATTTGTAAAAATTTGTTCCGCACCAATAAATTCTGCCGTTTCAGAAACAATAGCTGAACCACCATTTTTAATTACAAAATCTGTTACATCACCAATAATAGGGTTGGCACAAATGCTACTCGAAACATCGCTACCCCCACATTCGAGTGCTATTGAAACGCTGCTTAATCCCACCAACTCTCTGACTTGGTTGGATTTAATTTGCCTTTCAGCTAGGAGCTTTAATTTTTTCGAGCCCTCGATCAATGCATCATTACGTCCGTTACAATTCATAAATGCAAGATATTCAATTGGTATTGAAGCTTTCACTTTTTTCGCTATTGATTCCGATGAATGCGCATCATGCGTAACTACCAGAGCTGCACCCACATTCGGATGTGTAAGAACATTATGAATAAATTTTGAAATCAGTTCTTCATCACCTTTTTGTAGACCTCGCTGAAACGCTCCTGACACGCAAATTGTTTCTTTTTCCTGAGAGGCAATGGCAGAAGCAAGTTGGTCAGTCAAAGCAACAGTAGATAACACAATACGGTGATTACGAATGCCAACCCTCCCGTCAGCACGTCGGAAGCCACGCCAACTCAAACTTTCGGCAAAATTAGTCAAATCGTTGTTATTTACAGTTGTGGACATGAACATGCTCACCCTGTTCAATCGATTTTGTTGCTTTTCCTATTTTCACACCATATTTTATAATTGGTTCTCCTTTAGCTATGAAAGATAGACTTACTTTATGACCAAATGGAATGCCCGATTGAATAATTGTGTTGTTTTCGAGGCAATCCATTTTAAGGTTATCATCTAACAATGTCGCAACATTGTCAGCAACATTCAGAAGTAAAAAACGTCGACCTCGCCTGCTTTCTAGTTGCATACAATGCCTCCATCAACATTTATTACTTGGCCATTAACATATGAGGAATCAGGCCCGAGTAAAAATTGAATTACACCTGCTGTCTCATCTGGAGTTCCAAGACGCATCATCGGAATTTCTCCAATTACATTCTGAATTCCCCGCTTTGCGATAATTTTTTGCGGCATATTTGTATCTATAAATCCAGGTGCAACAGCATTAACAAGGATTTTGGGCGCTTCTTTTCTGGCCAGTGAGCGAGTCATCCCAACCAATGCTCCTTTTGCTGCGCTGTAAGCGGTATGTCCAGGTGCCCCTCTCTGAAAAGCCAAAGAGCTAACAAGCACAACTCGTGCCGAATTTTCCCTAAGCATAGCTTCACGAATAATACTATAAAGCCTATAAACATTTCGGATATTTGCTTCCATTACCGGGTCATAGATATTTTCAACATCACCCGGTTTCATGTTGTCTGGCTCAAAAATACCAGCTAAATGTGCGAGCCCATACACCTTAGTTTCTTTTCCCAAGATAGAAAGACACGCCGCTTCATCCTCTATTTTAGAGCGATGATAAATAAGACCTGCTGAATTCGGTATGGCATCTTTTAATATTTCTTCCCCATTCGGATTAGAATCAACAGCTACAACTCTAGCACCATTTAAGAGTAAACGCCTAACTAGCGGCACCCCAATTCCTCCCGACGCTCCCGTTACAACGATAGATTTTCCTTCAAACATCAAACAACCTCTAACTTATTAAGGTGACTTAATAAAAAAAGCGGGCCTATTGGTCATAGGCCCGCTTCAAAGCTATAATCTTACAAAAGATTATAAATTACCGTCCTATAACACGTTTGTTTCTGTCAGCAAGGTCTGCTTCAGCATCAGCAACAGCTTTTTCAAATTTCTTAAGCCAAGTGTCGCCATATTTATCAGCAAACCACACTTTCATTTTATCTCGAGCTGTAACGAAAGTGGCCTTTTCTTCAGGTGATGGAACATATATTTCGCCACCAAAACCAACAAATTCTTGCAAAGCGCGTGAGTCATATTCTTTATTCCAGTCAGACTGAATCATCGCGGCCTGCTGAATGCCGTCGATAACCAAATCTTGTAAATCTGGAGGGAGGCTCTGCAACCACTTGTCTGACATCCACCAAAAACCAAACAGATAGGCGTGCTCATCAAGAGTCACATACTTTACAGCTTCATACATTTTTGTAGGAATAATATCCGTTGCAGCATTTTTAGTGCCTTCAACAACACCAGTTTGCAGTGAGGTATAAAGCTCACCCCAAGCTACAGGTGTAGGATTTCCTCCAAGAGCCTTAATAAACTCAATCTGCAATGGTGAGTTGATGGTTCTCATCTTAACACCTTTCATATCTGCAGCTGATTTTATAAGTTTATTTGTGGTGAAAAAGTTACGCCAACGACCTGTATTACCAACAGCAACAAGACGCACGTTACCTGTCGCTTTTAAAATTTCATCACGCACTTCATCAAAGAAAGAACTTTGTGCAATGTGCTCAGCAATTGAATCTCCGTTCATCATGTAAGGAATGTCGGTGACCTGCAATTCTGGCCAAAAGTTAGCTATACCGCCCACTGTTGTGTGAGTTAATTCAAGAGTATTTAGCTGAACTTGCTCAATCATATCGCGGAAATTACCAAGCTGCGCACCAGGATATATTTCGACCGTTATACGACCATTAGACCTCGCTTCTAAAAAAGATTTGAGGAATTCACCAGGCACTTGGTCATCAGATGTAACCGGGCCTACGTGTCCATATTTTATTGTGTATTCCGCGGCAAAAGAAGCAACGGGCAAGCATATGGCCAAAACAGTAGGCGCAATAATTTTACGAATAAACCTCTTCATAAACTCTCCTCCTAATTTGGTTCTTCAAGGGAGAATGATGGCATCTGGTTCATTTTTTGTAAATCCATTTTATAATTTAGGATTTTCTATCCGTATCCAAGCAATCTTGGAACGGTCATTGAAACAGCCGGTATGTAGGTCACTAGAATAATTATTGCGATATGCACAAGGTAGAACGGCAACATTTCAGAGACTACAGATTCAATGCGCTCCCTACTAACTGCAGATGCTACAAATAAAATTAATCCCATTGGTGGAGTGGCAAGCCCTATTGTGAGATTAACACACATGATAATGGCGAAGTGAAGAGGGTCGACACCCACAGCTAGCGCTGTAGGAGTAAGAATGGGTCCTAGAATCAAAATTGCAGGTCCGGCATCAAGAAACATTCCAATAATCAAAAGGAGTACATTAATCATCAACAATACTGTATATTTATTATCAGTGTATTCGAATAGGAATGCCGTTAAAAGTTTGGGCACTCCAGATAGTGTGGCGATCCAAGCAAAAACAGTCGCCATACCAACAGCCATTAGGATAACGCTCGATGATACTGCCGTTCGGAAAAGCATATCCTTAATTCTTGTGAGCGGAAGACTTTTCATAAACATACATAGAATGGCAGCATAAACCACGGCAGCTCCGGCAGCTTCCGTGGGAGTAAAAATACCTGACAAAATCCCACCTATTATAATAAACGGTGTCAGCAACGGCCAAAATGCATTAAGTCCTGCTCGCGCAGCAACACGTAGTCCTGGAAACTGGTCTGCTACAGGATATTCACGTCGGCGTGCGATTAGAGACACCATGGTCATTAAACCTACTCCGGTCAGCAAACCAGGGATAACTCCGGCTAAAAAAAGCGCAGCAACAGAAATCTCCATTATGTAAGCATATACAATCATAATTATGCTTGGAGGAATAATCGGCCCAATTACAGAGGAGGCAGCTGTTACCGCAGCTGAAAATTTCCTTGAATAACCTTGCTTTTCCATTGCGGGTATCAACATGGAGCCTAAAGCAGATGTATCTGCAACTGCAGAGCCACTCAACCCTGCAAAAAATATAGAAGACACAACGTTGACGTGAGCAAGACCACCTCTTAGATGGCCAACTAAAACTTTGGCAAAATAGACGAGTCGTTCAGTTATACCGCCAACATTCATTATTTCACCCGCGAGGATAAACATAGGAATGGCAAGTAATGGGAACTGATTGATTCCGATATAAAGCTTTTGAGCAATGATTGCCAAAAAGAAATCTTTGCCTGCTAGTATCAATCCTATCATCGGTGCCGCACCAAGGGCAAAAACGATTGGCATGCCAACGGCTATCAGGGCAAGCATAATCCATATGAAGGTAATCGGTATCATCTCGAATCCTCCCATATGTCTTTCTTGTGCAATGACATCTAAAATTCCTCCAAAATAGGCCGATGTTTTTCTGTAAATCTGTCCTTTTCAACGGGCTCTGAACGAGACAGTCCCAGCGCTCCCTCCAAGAATTGCTGAAGAGATACAAGCGCCATACTGGCCATACCTAGGGGAATTGAAACGAAAAACCAGTACATCGATACATCACCCACTGCAATAGCTACCTGTGTTCTTCCGTTCCAAGCAAATTCATGGCTTTTTAAGGCCAAAAACGCACAAAAAATAAACACGGCAAGATGCATAAGTGTTAGAATGGATTGGGTAACTCTCTTCGGAAATTTAGAAATCATGATTTCTATGTTCGGGTGTATCCCCAACCTAAGAGCAATTGGAGCACCTAGAAAAACTAACCATAACATAGCGTATTTGGCCAATTCCTCTGACCAAGACAGACTATCGTTAAGCACATAGCGAAAAAAGACGCTAGCAGACACAATTACAGCTATAGCTAGCACGAGAAACATGGCTCCCCATCGGCATGCGCTCAACTGAACCAAATTTATCACCGACAAAAATCGAATAAGTGAAGTCATATTAGTCTCTCACCACTATTGATATTCATTCACCCAGTAATTGCACTAACCTCTATGTTTTTCCATTTCATAGCCGTTTTATACTGCATTCCGCCAATGCCATATTTCTTAAGCAATTAAATTTTTTCATGAGCTGGTAGACTAAGTTTCCAGTTTGCAAATGCTTTCCCTGGGTGTGTTTTCATTTATTTCCACTTTAAGTAAACCCTTGTTTATGGCTATCGTCAACAATTGGGCTGAGGCTACTTGCTTAGCCATCCCTACTAATAAATAGGTGCGATAAATATTATCATGGTAATAATGGGCTGCTGGTAAAGTTTGTTCTTCCTCTTTGATGGGAGCGATGATTAATATTATTATACTGAATGAACAAACAGCATTAACAACCTCATCTTGAAAATCAAACTGCTGCGGATGAATCAAATAACCACGAGGCTCGAAGTAATTTGAAAAAAGAAAATCGAGTAGACTCTAAACAGCTTAAAATATGGGCTACTAAAATCCGAAAGGATGTAGTTCGTATGGTTGCACGTCATGGGCAAGGATATGTTCAGCAGGGGCTTGGAGCGGCAGACCTTTTCACTTATCTCTATTTTGAAGAGCTCAGACTTGACCAAATGGATTTTGATTGGCCTGACCGTGATAGATTTATATTATCAACTGCCCATAACACGGCAGTTTTTTATGCGACACTAGCAAGAGCAGGTCTTATAGATCCCAGCGGTCTCAATGAGTATTGTCTTGACGGCACACCATTTGAAATTAATGCTTCAGAGAAGCTGGCTCCTTTAGTCGAGTGCACTTGTGGTTCCCTTGGTCAGGGTTTGTCTGTTGCGGCTGGACTTGCTATGGGTCTGAAGCGGCAGAATCGCAATTCAAACGTTTATCTAATGCTCGGTGACGGTGAGCTTGAAGAGGGACAAATTTGGGAAGCAGCCATTTTTTCAGCCACTCATGAACTTGCAAATCTCATAATGATTATCGATTTAAATTATATGCAGGTTGAAGGAGATGTTCGCAATGTGGCGGCCATAGATCCAGTTGATGAAAAGTTCATAGGTTTTGGCTGGCAAACATTGGTAATTGATGGACATAATTTTGATGAAATATTTTTGAGTTTTGAGGCCGCTAAAAAAGACACCAGTCGACCAACATGCATCATCGCTAAGACTACCCCAGGCAAAGGTGTCCCCTTTCTTGAGGGCAAAAAGAGCCATAATATGGTGTTGCCAGAAGAAGCTGCCAAAGATGCGCTGAATTGGCTGGAGACGCGCGTTGGCTAAAAAAGACATCAAATCAATTCAAACAGAGGCACGTCATCTAGATGATTTCTCTATAAAGCAGAATGCATCAATCAAATCTGTCTCAAAGTTCTATGGTGAAGCACTATTATCTGCTGCTCGCTTTGATAGCTCAATTCTAGCTCTCAGCGCGGACCTCACTGCCCCAACTGAGACAGACCTCATCCGTGACCAACTTCCCAAACAATTCATTATGGCGGGCATCGCTGAAGCAAAAATGGTTGGAGTGGGAGCAGGCCTTGCAAGAGCTGGATTCACACCATTTTTACACTCTTTTGCAGTATTTTTGACACGTCGAAGCTTTGACCAGATTGCCATGCAGGTTGCCTACCCTAAAACCAACGTAAAGCTTGTAGGGTTCATGCCTGGCATAGACTCACTTCTTGGCGTCTCACATCAAGCAATAGACGACTTAGCTCTTATGCGTGCATTGCCTAATATGACAGTCCTAGAACCTGCGGGCCCTGCAGATTACGAAGACGCAATAAAAGCAGCATTAGCTTATCATGGACCTGTCTATCTAAGACTCTACCGTGCGAATTCACATGCCTCAAATTTGTCAGGTTTCCCGCCTTTGGCCATTGGCAGAATAAGACAGCTTTCGAGTGGAGAAGACGCAGTAATTTTTGCAACTGGGCTTATGGTAGAGATAGCGGTACAAGCATCAAAAAGATTAAAAGAAGAATCTATAAATGCAAGTGTAGTTGATTGCGCTAGCATTAAGCCGCTGGATGTTGAGGGTATACTGAGAGTGGTTTCCGAGTGTAAAATTGTCATTACTGCTGAAAACCATACCGTTGTGGGTGGTCTTGGTTCTGCAATCGCTGAAGTGATTGCTAGCAATAACATCGCTCGCCCTTTCTTTCGCATTGGAGTTCAGGATTGCTTTGCAGAAGGTGGAAGTAGAGACTTTCTTTTTCAGAAATATGGGCTTACCGCAAACGATATCATTGCAAAAGTCAAACATGGCTTAGCACAATGACCAACATGTCTGAAAAGGTCGGTTTTATAGTTTTAGGTGTCATGGGCTCAGCGGTCTTTTTCAATGATCGGTAGAACTGTCACACAAGGGCAGACGGAAGGGACATATTTATTGGGAACTGCACCAATAACAAAACATGGTGCCACAACTAGAGAACAAGCAGTCTTGCTTGGAAAATTATATAGCGGAAGAGAGTTGCAATGAAGCTCCTGCAATCGCAATAGATATCTAGACTGACAGGCACGAAGACTTTGTGCGCATGAAGCCATTGAGGCCCCCGGCATAAAAACACCAGGCCTGAAGATTAGGCTCAAAGCATTGAAATTTTAATCTGACATTTTCCCATTTGACGATTCACTAAAATGGCGAGACAAATAGTGGAAAATTGAAATCAAGGATAACCCTCGACATGACAGATGAGCTTCGACAGGCCGCACGTGACCACTTAATTCGATATGGCGGTGATACGTTTCCAAATCTTTTTACCGAAGCAAAGGGATGTATCCTGCGTGACGACACCGGGCGCGAGATACTGGATTTTACTTCGGGTCAAATGTGCGCCACAATTGGCCACAATCATCCAAATATCGTGGGAGCCGTCGAACGCGCGGGACAAACTGCATATCATATGTTTAGCGGCATGATTCCTGAGGTCATCGCAGAATTAGCGCAACGTATCGCGCGCGATTGGATGCCGGCAGGATTAAGTAAATCACTCTGGATAAACACTGGCTCTGAGAGTAACGAGGCAGCGATCCGGATGGCAAAAATGCACACTGGTGGGTTTGAAGTGATCGCCATTGGTGGCTCATGGCACGGCGTTACTGGGGTGGCGTCATCCGCGTCATTTGCCAGCGACCGTCGTGGATACGGGGTGCCGACGCCAGGTGTTTTTGCCATCCCAGAACCTAACGCCTATCGACCACACATTGATGCAGGCAGCGAGGAAGCATCGGCCATGGCTTGCCTGGAATTAGGTCTGAAGATGTTTGATATGACGTCGACAGGAAAGCCCGCTGCAATCATCGTCGAGCCGGTCCTCAGTGCCGGGGGTGTTCTAGTGCCTCCCAAGTGCTATCTTGAGGGATTACGTAAAGCGGCTGACAATCGAGGCATGCTGCTGATCTTCGACGAGGCACAAACCGCGTTCGGGCGGATCGGCACGCGGACTGGCGCGGAGTATTTTGGCATTACACCGGACATAATGAGCGTATCAAAAACGCTCGGAGGCGGATTGCCTCTGGCTGGAGTTATCACGACCAATGAAATTGAGGATGACATACATCAGAGGGGCTTCAGTTATTATACAAGCCATGTATCCGACCCACTTTTAGCAATGGTCGGTCTGGCAGTACTAGATACCTTAGAGAACGAAAACCTGCTGAGCCGTGCGCAAACCATGGGTTCCTATTTGCGTCGTCAGATGGAAGGGTTGCAGCAAAAATATGAAGTCATCGGCGATATTCGCGGTGTAGGTATGTTGCTCGGGGTTGAGCTGGTGACCAACCGAGAAACCCGTGAACCGAATCATAAATTAGGAGAGATCACTACAAAGAAATGTTACGATTATGGCTTAAGCATGAACATCAAACGCCGCGAGGAACGCGGTTCGGTATGGCGGATTGCGCCGCCGCTGACGATTTCAAAATCCGAAATAGATCGTGGTGTCGAAATCCTCGACCGCTCGTTGCGGGAATCTCTCGACTTGCTAGCCCGCTGATCGTTAGAGCATCCTGCTCAAAGGGACGTCCTTCTGAACAGTCTCATCTAAATGGTCCGGTTTGAATGTTAGTGCATTTGTCACATACCTGTAACACAGGCTTTGACCAAACATGCATTTTTTCAGGACTATCCACCACGGTAGTTTTTATGGTCGCCATATCAATCTTTTTATTTTGCTTGGGTGGCGCCACTGCTTTGAGATAACCCATTTGCCTGTGTAGATGGGGTGATCTGGACCAGCAACAGTGAAGCTTATAATCTTAGCCATTACTCCTTCCCCTTTTCCTGAGGGGCTGAGAAGCTAACTCATGGCCGAGAGCAATTTGGATATCTAATTCCTCCCAATCAGGCTCTCCACCTTCCTGCTTTCTCAGCTTTTGGTATGTTTCAGGCGTGTCCCCGCCACAGGACGCCAAAACAAAAGATTTAGCTTTCTCATCAACGGGACCCNTNAGGTTCCAAGAAAAGCCTTCATGAACGTATTTTTCGGATGTTTTTGACATATCAATGTCCTCCGCTTTAGTGTTTTTGACNTTATGTCAGGGCACACAAGTTGGTAATTAAATGCCCGNCCCGTCATGGTGAGTCAGTCCAATAAAAAAGCCGCCACAGCAAAGCTGGAGCGACTTATCTCCTGTGCTTTAGCTGCATTTATTATTCGCCCGCAAGTTACATTTTAAATCGGCGATGTTTTTACGATGACAGAGTGACGGTAACCGGTCAACTATCAAAATAGATTAGAAATAAAATAATAAATAGCATAGAGGGCTACACACAAAACTACAAATATCAGAAACAGCGTTTGCAAAAAATCATGTACCAACGCTTTAACCAACTGCTTAGTTTTTACCTTACCCATAGCTAAATAGCAGAGCACCAAGGACACAGGAAAAGAAAACCAAAAGACTGTTGAAACTATCCAGAACTTGATGAACCCCATTTTGCTAAACGGGTTTTCAACGTCTTTTTTGCGAGTCTGTATTTTATTATCCATCACTCATTTTCTGAATTGGGGGGCAAACCTTCCATAAAGTTAATACCCACCCCAAGCATAACGAGTAAAGAAAAACAAATACTTCACTGGGCAAATTCCAATATAAAATCTGCGCCATCCAATAAGAGATGAAAGATGACGAGTAATCAACATCCCGAAACATATTTTCAAGAACCGTCAGTGGACAGGTCAAACCTATAATAGTCTCAACAGTAATAAAGCCCATAAGGAAAAGGTGAAGAAGCCTCAAATTCCTATTTTTTATCCAGCTCCAGCCAAGTTTGTAGCCGACTGGGATTAAGAAAAAGCCAAGAGTAATAAATGCTGCAAGGCAAAAATGAACGAACAATAATGCATCCGCAATCAAAGTTTGTCTCTCTTAATCAAACCAAAAACATACAGTTTCACGCGCGGCAATGCACGACAATGCCAGCGCGTAACTGAAATATACATTTATTCATATTCTTAAGAGTATGTATATTTGTATATTGCTCCAAACTTGCTCCATGAAGAGTTCATGTTTGTTATTGAACGTCATAGGCAATGGATGATAAGGATTATATAACCAAACTTTGAGCAGTTTAATACATAGATATAATTGGTTAGCTTGCCCTTCGAAGGCAGAGATTCCAACTCCTCTTGGCTGAGCTGAGCTTAGGGTAAATAGAGTTTTTTTCTTTTTGGTGAAAAAATGCGTGCCAATAAAAATACAGAGAAGTTAGCTATTCAAAGTCTTTTTGACTACATCAAGAACTTTAATGAAAAAGATAAGGACAAAATTCTAAATTGTCTTCATTTTCCGCATATAGCTCAGTCCGGAGAAAATGATCCAAAAGTTTACAAAAATAAGGAGGAAATTTGGTCCTATTTAGGTTTTCTTTTAGAAAAATTAGAAACAGAGGAAAATTGGGACCATTCAACCTTAGACAAAGTAGAAGTGATAAATAGTTCGGAAGATGTTGTTCACTGTAATATTGAGTTCAATAGACGAGATAAAAAAAATCAGAGCTACGCCATGGCAAAAGGAATCTTTGTAGCAACAAAAAAATCTGGCCGATGGGGCTTGCAAATGAGGATTATGATGCCAGCATCGGACGGTCAAAAAATGTTGTTGGCCGGAGATAAAATTATTCCATAAAAAATATTTGGGAAATTAAAAAATCTTTATTTTTGTACATTTTGCAATGTGGAGATGACCCTGAACTTACCACACCAAAAATGTTAAAATTTCTCTATCCATGGCCTAAGCTCGATTTCCCAAGCCCACGCACTTCGCTTTTGGCGGTGAAAACTTAAATAAGATTTCGCAATTTCATCAGGTTCAAGAAAACTTTCTTCAACACTATTTTGACGCTCCTTAGACGCAATGCCGCCGTCAATTACAAAGTGAGCTATATGAATATTTTTGGGGTGCAGTTCTCTTGCTAGCGATTGAGCCAAACCACGCAAGCCAAATTTTCCCATTGCGAAGACTGATGAATTTGGAAAGCCTTTTACGCCTGCGGATGCACCTGTAAAAAAGATACTCCCTGAACCCTGCTTCACCATGCGGATAGCTGCTTGCTGGGCTACCAAAAATGCACCGTAACAAGTGATGTCCAGTGCCTGTTTTGTTTTAAGCGGGTCTAGGCTTGTAATATCCCCTCTAACTCTTGCAGATGGATTATATATGACAACTTTTGGTTGACCAATAAGCTTATCAGTTGTAGCAAATAATTGTTCTACTTGCATTGGGTCGGAAGCGTCACATTGTATCAAGTGGCACCCAAGTTCTCTTTTTAAATCATCAAGTTTTTTAACATTGCGAGCAGCAAGCACAACATTCATATTTTCTTTTCGAAAAAGACTAGCAAGTGAAGCGCTTAAACCCATACCAGCACCCACAATGATACAATTTTCAATTTCTCTTTCCATCATAAAACACCCTGCAAAAGTCATGAATTAAATTGATTATTTAGGGAAAAATACCATTCAAACCTTTTCCTTTAAGTCAAAAAACTCATGCAAATTTTTGATTTGAAAACACACTTAAAATTTAACTATAATATATGGTTTTTTCTTTCAGACGTTACAATTAATGTTGAAGCAACTGCAATAAACAGTCCACCAACCCAAAGAAAAACTGATGTAGACTCTCCAAATAAAGCAACCCCAAGTAAGACAGACCATATTAACCTTAAAAAATCGAGCGGCAGTAAAAAAGATAGATCGCCTCTTTTAAGTGCACTATTCAGGAGTGTTTGCGCTGTTGTTCCGCTTACAGCAATAAACAAAATAAATAGGAATTGGACAAAGTTTATTTCCTCTAAATATGGATAAGCTGCCGCAAATGTAGCAGGCATCATTCCAACTCCCGCATAAAGAGAGATTGTTATCGCGGAATCGGTTTTCGTAAGTTTTTTTATAAAAATTAGCGAGGAAGCCCAAACCAATGAGGATAGGAGAACTAAAAGTCCCCCTAAATTCAAAGATAAGTCCGGCCGCAAAACACACATCACGCCAATGAAACCCAGAAGAAGGCTTATCAAGCGATGGGTAGTCAATTTTTCTTTCAAAAAAATGACCGCAAATATCACTGTAAATATTGGTGCCGTGAAGTTTAATACTGTCGCCAAAGAAAGAGGCGAAATACTGAGGCCATAGAAAAATAAAAGGATTGCAATAGAATTGGTGACGATTCTGTAAATCTGGTTTTTTGGTTGTTTTGTAAAAAGTGACTTTTTTCCCTCTTTAAAAAGGAAGGGAGACAAAATCACAACTACCAACGCGCACCTCAAAAAAACAATTTCAAAAATATGTACTTCATCAGCCAAATATTTTGCAGCGCTATGCATTGCAACAAAACAAACTCCAGACAGTATCATCAAGAGAACTGAGAGAGACCTTCCAGGCATGTTTATAAAAAAAGACACCATAAATTCTTAGAGCATATAAAATCTATAGTGCATATTGATATATCGTTTCGAAGCTGCTTTTCGAACAGCTCATATTTGTTATTGAGCATCATAGGCAACGGATGATAAGGTGAAGGTAACTAAGCTTTGAAGAGCTTTATCCATAGCTATTGTTGTTAAGTTTGCCCTCCGAAGGCAGAGGTCAGAGGTTCGAATCCTCTCGGGTGCGCCAATAT
>PBLM01000012.1 GCA_002721775.1 Rhodospirillaceae bacterium
ATCGACGGGTTGTTGAAAGGGTAGCACTTCGTGGAGGGGCAAGTTTTTGGGTCTATTTCGGAATAGCTTTGCCGCTCTCAGCTTCAAAGAGATGTAGGTCTGCAAGGTCGAAGCCGAACCGATATTNATCTCCCGGGCTTAACGCAAGCCTATCATGCAGCACGATCACGACTTTCTGCTCACNAGACCGACATTGAAGCAATGTTTCAGCTCCGGTCTGCTCGATGGAGTCGATAGTCACAGACAGAGCGCTTCGTGTTTTTTGTTGATTGAAATGTTCGGGTCGTATTCCGATCAGGAACTCACCCTGGAGATGCTTGTATTTGGCAAGAGACAGGCTCTGCCCATCGCTNAGAGANAAGTTCGCGCTTCCCGACTTGGTGNTGACCGGCAAAAAGTTCATCGCCGGGGAACCGATAAATCCGGCCACAAAACTGTTTTTTGGATCGTCATAGAGATCTAGCGGTTGGCCAATCTGCTCAATGAAACCATCACGCATGACCACAACTATATCCGCCATAGTCATGGCCTCGATTTGATCATGTGTCACATAGATCGTCGTNGTTTGGAGCCGGCTGTGAAGTGCTTTCAATTCAGCCCGCATCTGCACACGNAGCTTGGCNTCAAGATTTGATAGTGGTTCGTCAAAAAGGAAGACTTTCGGCTGCCGCACGATTGNNCGACCCATAGCAACNCGTTGCCGCTGACCACCCGATAATTGCTTTGGCAGGCGNTCCAACAATTCACCAATTCCAAGAATCTCAGCCACATTTTTNACGGCGGCCTTTATGTCNGCCTTTGAGCGCTTCATCAAACGAAGTGAGAAGCCCATATTCTCTGCTACTGTCATGTGGGGATAAAGTGCGTAGTTCTGGAAAACCATCGCGATGTCCCGGTTTTTTGCCTCAACATCATTGATGACGCTGTTATCAATTAACAATTCACCGTCTGAAACATCTTCCAGNCCAGCCANCAACCTCAGAATAGTGGATTTACCACANCCAGAAGGACCGACTAAAGCCACAAACGCGCCGTCGGGGATGGTACACGAAACACCATGCAGNACCTCTGTTGGTCCAAACGATTTTTTTAAATTTCTAATTTCAACTGAAGACATNTAACCGAGCTCACTGCAGTTTACTTACTGAATGTCGATCTGAAAACGATACCGATCATTCCTTCATCCCGCTGGCAGCAATGCCTTCAACAAAGCTGCGCCGCAGAAANACGAAGACAAGGACCGAGGGAACCATCACCGCAGCCGAAGCTGCGCTCAGTAGTGCAAGATCAATCGTATAGGCNCTCTGAAAGTTAGCCAGCCCTACTTCGATNGTGAAAGCTGTCTTGCGGGTAAGCACCACAATTGGCCACGCAAANGTTGTCCATGCCTGGAAGAANGCCAGCACAGACAATGCNGCAATCGGGCCTTTCAGCAATGGNACCACAATATGCCAGAAAATCCAGAACTCGCCGGCGCCATCAATGCGGGCTGCCTCAATCAACTCATCCGGTACGGCGGCAATAACATTNTGTCTAATGAGGAAGATTCCGAAACTCATGACCAGATAACCGATNAGAAGACCGCCAATGCTGTTGAGGGCTCCAAGGGCCTTAACCTGGAAATAAAGCGGAATCATATAGACCTCGAACGGAATGATCGCCGTCGCCAGAAAAAGTGTGAAAATCACATTTATCGTCCAGAATTGGAACTTTGCAACTACATAACCGGCAAGCGTAGAGGTTATGACGATGGCGATCATTGAGAGCAGNGCGAANGACAGGCTGTTGAAGATCCACTTAAACAGTGGTGTCTCACTNAACACGCGTTGGAAATTCTCTAATGTCGGATCCGTCGGNAGGATTGTCGGCGGCCANACAAGNATTTCNTGGGGTGTCTTGAAGCCGTTCGCNATNAGAAGCAGCAGAGGCAGTAGCAACAGCGCGCAAATCACAAACAAAATGATGTCGAGAAGNAAGTTTTTNCTCCGCNATCTTGTTTTGGAAGACACCGTCATTTTTGTNCTCTTTGTCTGAGCAAACCAAACTGTACTCCGGTNAGCAACAANACAATCACCAGCAGNATCACCGCCTCGGCCGCTGCATATCCGACACGGAAGTTCTGGAAGCTATTCTCCAGCATATCAAGAACCAGCACGCGGACCAGGCGGCCAGGAGCCCCTTGCGTATCTGANGCAAGAATGAAGGCTTGCGCATANACATTGAAACCCGAAATNAGGGTCACCACCGACACATACAANGTAATGGGCTTCAACAGCGGCACCGACATGAAAAAGAACGATTGCACGCNGCTCGCACCATCAAGTCTGGCTGCTTCATAAACAGATTTAGGAAGATTCCTGAAGCCAACAAGATAGATTAGAACGCCATAACCAAGCGTCTGCCAGGATACCAGAAGAATAATACAAATCACCGAAAGTACAGGATCAAACAGCCAGGGTTGGGCTTCACCACCAAAGGCAACGATCAAACGGTTCAAGGGGCCNAGTTTAGCATCGAAAACCCACTTCCATGCCATGGCGGCAGGAACCAACGAAACGACATGGGGTATGAAAACAGCCGTTTCATAGAAGCCGGCGAACCGGCTTCGTGTTCGGTGATATATGACAGCNGCAAGAACCATTGAGACAGGGATGGTAACCGCCATCGCACCAAAGGCGATAGCAGCNGTATTAANAATAGCATCAAGNAACTGATCATCNTGAAAAAGCTCTCTAAAATTCTCAAGGCCAACAAATGGTTTATTTCTAGACAGTAAATTCCACTCAAANAGGCTTANCCGCAGCGTTTCGGCAATTGGAAACATCCGCACCCAACCAAAAATCGCAAATGTCGGNANGATTGCAANTATAGCAAACCAAAATCGCTTTTTCCTAGACACTTTGTTTTCCTCTACAGTATTTGAGTCCGGCGCCGCAAAAAAGCGCCGAACCCACAATTTTNATNGGANATTATTTGCCAAGAATACCGGCCCGATCCAGGATCTTGTTTGTCTCGGCGGCCGATTCTTCNAGTACAGCCATCATCGCAGCATCATTTCCAACCAGCGAACTGTCAGCATAAGCTTCGGTTAACTTTGCCGCAAAACGCGTCAGAATTTCATTAATGGGCTCAATAGACGGCAGAGTGAAGAAGACATAATCATCCGGTAGATCCACAAAGGCCGAGAATTGTGGCTTCGCCGTGGTCACCGAGGAATAGTCGACCCCACTGCGGTTTGGCAGCCAGCCCACATTGTCCAGCATCCAGATCANATGTTCTGGCTTGTTTGCCTCAATGGCNAATTCCCAGGCTGCCTTCTGCGCNTTCTCAGAGCCGCCGGCAACGTAGAGGTTCACAGGTAGGGCAATCGAACCACGCGGCAGCAGCGCTGTNTTGTAGTTCAGATTGGGAGCTTTCTTCGCCGTGTCACCAATCACCCAACTTTCCCGAATGAACATCGCTGTCTGCTCACGCTGAAACGCGGCTGAGTCGGCGGGCATCTCGACGGTTACAGTCTTGTCACCACTGACAGCCTCAACATATTGCCGTAATGCGGCTAGACCAGCATCATTGGCATAGCTGGCCTTGTAGCCATCACCGGCCTTTTCAAGAAGCGAACCGCCAAATTGGTGGAGATTGATCCAGAATTTTTCGGCAATACCGCCACCACCGCCCGACAAACGCAGTGACCAGCCTGAGACNGTTGGGTTGCCCGACGCATCACGCTGTGTCAGCTTCTTTGCATATTCGCTATACTCGGCCATGGTTTTTGGCGGACCATCAAGCCCAGCAGCCGCGAACATATCGGTNTTATAGAACAGAGCGCCCTGGCCACGGAAGATGGGCACGCCATAGACCTTACCATCAACAGCCGCGACNTCTTGAAAGAACGGCTCAAAATTTGCCGCATTGTTCACAAAGCCTGAGACATTCGCCGGAGCCGGTGGCAACAGGTCATTGACAATGTAACGATTAGCTGTCGAACCGATAAGCTCGAAGACTGTCGTTTCATCAAGACCCGAGGACAGAGCCAAGGCAACACGTTTTTCATGATCTCGCAGACCGATAGGTTCAACGATCACATTCAGGTCAGGATGCGTGCTTTTCATGCTCTCGGCGACACGTTCGTAATAGCCCTGCAATTCAGGGAAGCCGCCCCATATCACAATNTCCTCTGCATTTGCAGCGACGTGCCCCCCCACCGTAATACCGGCGGAAAGACATACAATGGTGGAAATTCTTCCAATGAAATTAAGTTTACCCATTGTTTCCTCTCTTGATTGTANTGTTGTTGATTGCCCGTTGATTCTGGGTCGCTGCGACCGCAGCATTTTTGGCCAAGAGACATCCGGTTTGCTCCAGACGTTCGGCCGAGCCCGGCGCGAATGTAGCGCCAAGTCCATAAAATCTGTGTGCTTCGTCGACTTCGTAACCGCCGAACTGGTACTCGGCACTCGGCGGGATATAACCCGGATTGTCATCNGCGTAGGCAATGACGAAAACAGGACATTCAGCTGAGATNCCCTCANGNGCGATGCTGTCACGAAGACGCAGNGCGGATTGCGCAAATATCTCGCCCGGCAGTCCAATCAGGGTGCTGCCACCCCAATAAAGGCCTGTGCATCGTACTTCTAACGGATCGATGCTTTTTGCCATCCTGTTTTTGGCCCAATCGATCCAGATTTTATAGATAAACGCCTTGTCAGCATTACTCTGTGCAAAGTTGTTCCATTGGTCGATCAAAATTTCCGCCGATGCGGTTTCCCGTGACAGAAAATCAAGACCGATGCGGTCTTCCGCCACACCACACCAATCGTCCAAAGCGGACAGATCACATNTCATGACGGCCTTCGCGATCCCACTGCCGATATGCGCCGCCATCTCNTAGGTNCGNGAGGCACTNCCCTGCACCGATAGCGAGCTTTGTGCCGAGTGTCCGGAATTAATATCGCCGGCGCAACCTGTCGCAAANATCGCCACCGCGCCTGGAATAGCCGCCTCAAGATCCTCTCTTACGAAATGAACATAGTCACCGGTTAACAACAGATTGTCAGCCGCCAAAACCACTGGATGGCAGGCATATGAAACTAATATCGCAACAGGATTACCATCGAGACCGTCAAATCGCAGGATCGGTATCACCGGGTCGATGGCACCATTTTTGTGGCGACGATTTTTGGCAAAGCCAGGATCGCTGCCATTTCCACCCCAAATGNTGGCNGGTCTCCGCGATATGAAAGCCTTGTCAATGGCCTCGACTATGCCTGNTTCCAACGCCGCAAGAAATTCTGGATTCGCCTTAGACCAAAGCCGTTCCTTCATGGAGTTCGGCGCCCCATGGGTGTGCGTAGCGGCAATGGTGATGGCATCATCGGCCAAACAGCAGCGCTTGCGAGCCCTTCGTGACATTGCCGCCTCGATACCGATAACATCNACGGTCACAAGGGCGCTGTTGCCCACGACCAACGCCCTCACGGTCAGGNTGTCGTGGGTGCCGGTCGCTGGGGCACTGCGCGCGGCGAAACCAGCCATTGCCAATCCTGGCGGAGGTGTGATTTCAATTTTTGACACACCGACCTCGATCATCACATCACACTCTTACCATCAAAAATGATGTCACTNATGGTTGGTTTCGAAGTCTTCCCATCTTCCTGGAGCAGGATGAAATTCGCAGGCTGACCCTCAGCAAGTTCNTTTTTAAGTCCGATATGCCGCGCTGGAACCAAACAGGCCATGGTGACCGCATCTTCAAGCGGCATGCCGGTGAAGTCCGAGAATCCCAGTAGAATGTCCAGTAGACAGCTGCCGCTNCCGGCAAGGAAGGGCGTGCCGGCAATTGAAANCCTGCCATCCTGAGACACCTCGACATCCCCGCCGATGGTGGATTGGTAACGGCCTGCGGGCTGTCCNGCAAACCTGACACTGTCTGAAACTAGCAAACAGCGCTCGACGCCCTTTGCCCTAATCATGGCTTTCAATGTCGATTTAGGGAGATGATGCCGATCTGCGATGAATGAAGCCGCCAGACGATCATCCGCAAGCTGCGCCCANATNGCATTTGGATGGCGCGGCAGCAGATTGGATATCCCATTACCAAGGTGCGTAGACATGCTTGCNCCAGCATCCATCGCGCGGTCGATATCCTCCTCGTCGGCATNACTNTGTCCTAGCGAGACGACAACACCAGTCGAGGTAACATGTTTGATGAATTCACAGGCACCCTCCGTCTCTGGAGCAAGCGTCACAATTTTCACAAGGCCGCCACACGCCTCTTGCCAACGTGTAAACTCAGCCANAGATGCAGGCCTGACATGTTCTGCTGGATGTGCGCCACGCGGTCCGTCGAGATGCGAGATTGCCGGACCCTCAATGTGAATGCCAGCAATCAGTTTCCTCGATANCGGGCACTCTTCAAAAGCCTGCCGGATGGCTATCAATCGCTGCTTGATCTGACCCTCCCCTGCCGTAATCAAAGTTGGCAGATAGGCACAAACACCCACCCGGCTGAGCGCCCGGCTCAGGGCGATGACCGTTTCNACGGCTAGCTGACCTTCATTTAGGTCATATCCCATGAAGCCGTTNACCTGCAGATCCACNAGCGCCGGGATGATCAGAGGCGTCCCACGNGACGCGGCATTTCCATGATCGATACCATTGATCATGCCGTCCTTTACATGGACTGAGAGAGCCTTTCCTGTTGTCAAGCCCCGGCACGAATATGTGACCTGACCTGTCAAAGCGACCTGACCCTTCCTCTAAATTTTTCAAGAAAGCGGCTNTTGGCCTCATCACCTCCGGGCGCATTTCCACTACGCCATATAGGGGGGTCTTCGCCCATTTCGGCTAAATGAGAGATAGTGCGGATTACAAGACAGTTTAGTGCAAACGCGTTGGCAAATGTTGACACAGCCGAGGTATTTTCGGACACGCCGGGAACCTCTATAATNGCATCACCAACAGGCACCTTGGTATCAATGCTTATATCNACAATGTCGTGGAGATTCTGCCGCGANGGGTGCCTTGCCGGGTGATCTGGGGCTGTTTGGTCNGCATGTGTTCTCGAACTCACACCAATCACATAGACGCCCCGCTCACGCGCCGTCAGCGCAGCATCGATAAGCGCAGAATTAATGCCATAGGCATTGGCAAGTATCAGTAGGTCACCTTCACCAAGCCGCTGACTCTCAATCACCAGCTTGCCGTATCCCGGGGTACGCTCGACGGCCATGGATCGCAAGGCACCATTCGAAAGCAGCGTGCCTTCATCAAGGATTGCATTGATATGCATCAAGCCGCCCGCACGAAAAAACAATTCCTGACTTGCCAGGTTGGAATGCCCTCCAGGCCCAAAGATATGGATGAGCCTGTCTAGAGCTATCTGNTTGGCCATTCTTNTGGNAGCGACTTCCATAACCTCCTTCTCCTGTTCNTCAATGGCGCGCATCAGATCCACGACGCCATTGAGATATGTCTCGCAAAGCCGGTCAGCCAAATGTGCATCCTTGTCAGACACGNGGACTGGCCTCCCGATCCAAGAAGATTTTGCAATTCGGATGTGTACGCAGAATGCTTGCAGGGCACTTTGTTGACATCGGCCCATCCAATGCCGCCTCGACAGCGCCACGCTTTTGAGGCCCCGGCACCACACAGAAGATCGCTTCCGCCGACATCAGCTGCGGCACTGTCAGAGTGATGGCNTGTTTTGGCACGTCAGCCAAAGCCGGAAAACAATTGTCATCAACCTGCTGTTGCCGGCAGGTTGCATCGAGTTCTACCACTTTGACCATCGCCGGGTCGTTGAAATTAGCTACTGGCGGGNCATTGAATGCGATATGGCCATTCACACCAATACCAAGACAGGCGATATCTATCGGTGCCTCAGAGAGCAGACTTGCGTAATCTCGACAAATCTCCTCGGCAATCCCGATTGCTGGAATGCGGTGCACGACGCCGATTGGCGCNGGGGAGAAAAGATGCTCGTCAAGCCAGTTGGCGAACCGCTGCGGCGCTTCGGACGGCAAATCAAGGTAATCATCCATATGAAAGGCCGTGACACGGNCCCAGGGAATGTCCCTGATGGCCAATAGACTGGAGATCATTTCTGACTGGCTTGGCGCAGCAGCGAACACCATTCGCACTTCTGGTTTGGTCTCGAGAACATGGANGATCTGTCGNGCGATCATCGAGGCTGCGGCCACACCCATCGCCCGCCGGTCCGTATAGGTATTTACGAGCACCTGCTCCACGGACCAGCTTGCCAANAATTCATTTTCTTCAAGCACCCTGTCTGCAGAGTTCATGNCTTTTGTAGCTCCATTGACGCNAAAATGCTCCCATGCAATCGATTGAATGTCAATCTGCNGCANGGTTTAAAAATCTAATGAGCTATTATCTGAAACTGGCAGGTTGGCGCTTAGTCAAATCCGGCCGATAGCTTTGTCAGTCGTTTTTCTCAGGATTAGTTTGGTATCAAGAAGCTCACAAATGTCCGGCATGTTGCCAGATTCCAAAGTCTTGATTAACAATTCCATCGCCAGCCTGCCGGCCTGGGTCGTCTGGCTGGATACGGTAGTCAAGACCGGCAATCCCGAAACATCATCACAGCCCACAAGACTGTAATCGCCGGGGACGCTGAAACCGCGCTCCGCCAAACCAAAATAAACTCCCTGTGCCAGCACATCATCGAATGCGAGAAACGCGGAAGCGCCGGTGGTAACAAGTTCTTCAATCAACTTCATTCCCGACTCGAACGAAGCGGCCCCGGCAGCGATTTCAAGACACTGAACACCATGTCTGTTGGCAGCGTTAAAAACAGCACGGCAACGCTGCTCGTTCGCCCAGGATTGAGTTGGGCCACTGATATAAGCGAGCTTCGTATGACCCAATTTAGCAAGATGCTCCACTGCCATGGCCATGCCTAAGCCTGCGTCGATCAATACTCTTGGAATACCTGGTAAGTCCCGGTTGATAAGAACAAGCGGGATGCGGCTTGCCATGTCCCTGATCACTGCCTCATCAGAACGTGGAGAGACCAGAATGGCGCCAGAAACTTGATCGCTGAACCGCGCAAGAAGTCGTTCTTCATGGCTAGGATTCTCATCTGCATTTCCTATGAAAACGCAATAGCCATTATTCTCAGCTTCCTTCTGCGCCGCGAGCGCAATTGGGGGCATGAACGGGTTCGTCAAATCAGGAACGACAAGAGCGATGTTCTGCACTCGGCCCGTGCGTAGCGCGCGCGCTGCTGCGTTTGGCAAGTAACCTAATGCAAGGGCGGCGGTCTTAACCCTTTCGATTGTGGTCTCACGCAGCATTTCGGGCTGATTGTATGCACGAGAGACTGTTGACCGATCGACACCAGCCGCGTTTGCAACTTCGACAATAGTTACTTTATTTAGCTTAGCTCGATCTCCACTCATGCCAAACGGTTTAGATCAGTTTCACAGAAAAACCAACATCTGCATTGCATTGTNCNGACATGGTNTAATTTAGGTTTTGAAAATGTTAATAGCCNCTGACTTCATCCAGCCATTCTAGACATCGGAAGGCCAGCTTCGATTGTCTAAGCATTTCGTAGTTNAGTATCAGCGAGGAATGATGGCTCCGTTCACACCAACAACACGGCTGGCAAGTTCATGCCCGGCCAATAGCCTCTCAACCTCGCCAGCACCTTCAAGGCAGGCAGCAAGGTAACCACCATTGAAACTGTCGCCGGCTGCGGTGGTATCGACAACTGTTCTTGCGGACGGAAAATCAGGATGTTCATCGGCTGCAAGGTGGAGAGATAAAGGTCCTCGAACACCGCGNTTGATGGCAATACCCTGCCATGTCTTTTTCGCAAAACGGTCGATCACTGCCTCCTCACTGGCGTCACCAAAAAGCANCATTTCATCATCGATGGAAGGAAGCGCGAAGTCGGCGATCTCCCAGATCGCCTGCATGGTAGATCGCGCNGTNNTCGCATCTTCCCANAATTTGGGNCGGTAATTTGAGTCAAAGGCAATTTTGGCACCTTCGGCGCGGCGGCTTGCTAGGGCATTAATAAGTCGCTGCCGCGCGACAGGTGTTAAGATGGCAAGGGAAATGCCGGACAGATAGATGATGTCAGCTTGAGGCATGGATATCGCTGTTTCTTCTACAGTGAACAGCCGCCGGGCNGCAGAGTCNGCTCGCCAATAATGAAAGCTTCTTTCGCCATGCGTATCTGTTGATACTGAATAGATGCCTATATTGCGGTCCGGATCAATCACCACATGGCTGGAATCTATCCCTTCTTCAAATATTCGATCCATAAGGGCAACCGACAGCGGATCTGCACCGATCCGAGTGAGGTAGGAGACAGCCCCAANCACACCAAGCTGACGCGCCGCATACACAGCCGTGTTATAGGTGTCACCAGCAAACCCGATGGCGAAGTTACCGTCACCAATAGATCTGGTCTCGGCCATCACCTCGCCAATGGCAAGGAGCCGAGTTTTGCCGGCCTTCACGATAACAACCGTTCGGGCAGGCACCCTTTTAGGGTGAAATTCAANCGCCATTCGCAACCAGTGTCACCANCAGCCACAAGTACTCGCTTCAAAAACTGCGCCAGATACCGCAACGTAACAAAACCGAGACCGTTGCTTCCTGTGAATGCGNCGATTTTACCAGTGGAATTAAATATCATGCCGACCCACCCTGCCTNANTTGNAGCGCCGCAACNGCACGTTCGACACCGCGCAGCTCTGCCAGCCCCTTTAGGCGCCCAATAGCAGAATAGCCTGGATTAGTCTGTTTAACGATGTCATCAAGAAGCAGGTGCCCATGATCAGGGCGCATTGGGATCACTGCATCGGAACGTCCCTCCTGGCGACGGCGCTCTTCCTCGCCAAGGAGGACCGAGATCAGGGTNACCATATCGACACCGCCATCAAGATGATCATCCTCGAAGAAGCCACCCGANGGCTCGATCGTCACATTGCGGAGATGGGTGAAATGAATGCGCGGGGCAAAACTNCTTGCGATGTCTATCACATCATTGTCGGGCCGTGAGCCGAGGGATCCGGCGCAAAGCGTGATTCCGTTAGCAAGTGTCGGTACGGCATCGAACAGCGCGGCATAATCTGCCTTTGTGGATACCACGCGTGGCAGTCCAAAAAGTGGAAATGGCGGGTCATCGGGGTGAAGGCAGATCCGAACCCCGCATTCTTCTGCAGCAGGAGCTGCTTGCGTCAAAAATGTAATGAGGTTTGCCTGTAGATCGGCCACGGTTACTCCGTCATAGTTAGCGATAGCATCACGTATATCTTCCCGACCATGTGACATTCCCGAGCCAGGCAATCCAGAGATGATAGTCGATTCCAGCCTTTCGATGGCGGCCTCGTCCATTCCTGCGTATAGAGCCTCAGCTTGAACGATGGTTTCNGAAGTGTAATCCTGCGCAGCACCNGNCCGGCGCAGGAGAAATAAGTCATAAGCAGCGAATTCTACAGGATCAAAACGCAGCGCTAGCCCGCCACGGCGGGTCTTCCATCGGAGGTCGGTGCGGGTCCAATCNACTACTGGCATAAANTTATAACAGACAACTTGCAGCCCGATAGCCGCCAAGTTCCGCATCGTCTNAATCCAATTTTCAATATAATGCTTGGCCTGTTTGTTGCCTAACTTGATGGCNTCGTGAATCGGAATACTTTCCACCACTGACCATTTCAGTCCTTCAGCCTCAATAAAATCCCTGCGAGCCGTNATATCATCGAATTGCCAGACCTCGCCCGGAGCAGCGGAATGAAGTGCAGTGACGATGCCATCGGCTCCTGCCTGCCGAATGTCTGAGCATGTAACAGGATCGTTTGGCCCGAACCAACGCCAAGTCTCAAGCATATTATTCACACCTCCCAATCGCCCATTTTTGTTCTAGCGAGAAAGCCTTATTAGCTACCTAGAAAACCGCCCCACAAGTCAAATGTCAAAACTCTATCTCCATGCTGGCTGATTGACATCCAATCGATTGCATGGGAGCATTTTGCTACAACAACAAAATCCTACAACAACAAAAAAGGTGAGTTGAAAACGTTAGAGGGAGAAGATCATGTTTAGAAGTAGACATTTTATCATGAGCCTCATTGGCGCGGCTTTGCTGTTTGCGAACGCAGCACAAGCCGAGACCTGGCGCATGGCATCCAAAATGCCTGCGGATAGCCCAGAAGGTAAAGTATTTCAGTTTTTCGCTGACAAGGTCAAGGAACATAGCGGCGGCAAACTTGAAGTTATTGTTTACCCGAACGAACAGCTTGGTAAGACAGATGCTGTTCTGGAACAATTGAAGCTTGGCACTGTTCATCTATATGCCGAGGGTTCCACCTATATGAAAAAGTGGGTGCCTGAAATCAATTGGACATCTGCTGCCTTTATGTTCGATGACCGTGATCATTGGATACGCTTCATGGAAACCGATCTTGTGCAGGGTTGGTACAACAAAGCGAGCGAGGAAGCTGGCATTAGTCTTCTTGGTGACGCGACTTCCATACTTCGTGGTCCGTACCGGGTTATGGTAACGAATCGCGATGTTAAAACTTTTGATGACGTCAACATGCTTAAGCTTCGCATGCATCCCAGCAAGCTGGCGGTTAACACATGGACCCACCTAGGCGCCGACGTTAAGACCCTTGCTTGGACNGATGTGTATCAGTCCATCCAGAAGGGCATTGTCGAGTCCGTGAACAGTCCTATCGCACTGGTTGAAAGCATGCGCTTCCATGAGGTGGCACCAAACATTATCCGTCACGATGAATATTATCAGTCGATCGGCTTCATGATGAATCGCAGCAAGTTCGACTCCCTGTCCGGTGACATGCAGAATGCCCTTGAGAAGGCTTATTTCGATGCAGGTAAATATTCCAACGAGGTCATGGGCAGCTCAGCTGATGAGTCGATCAAAAGGATGAAGGCAAGTGGTGTCTCATTTGTCGATATTGACCGCGCTCCTTTCGTTGCAAGAATGAAGGCATTCTACGACGATATGGAGAGCAAAGGCGAATTGCCAGACGGCTTCCTTGACGCGGTAGCTAGCTCACGGTAACCCAACAAGATTTGATGACCGAATTGTCGCGACATCAAATCGAAAAACTTGTGCAGAAAGCCGATATTGTTCTCGGCTTTCTGTCGGACACTTTTCATGCCATAGCAATTTTTTGTCTTGTGGCAATGCTTGTGGGAACAGCCTTCACCATTATCGCGCGCCCCATAGGGGTTTCTTTTTATTGGATCTGGCCATGGACCATACAGTTCTTCGTGTGGATGTGCTTCTTCGGTTTTTATCCAATCTATCGGCGGCGGGCAGATATAGCCATCAGCTTCATTATTGAGCGGCTATCACCCACCTACAGATATCTTAGCAGCATTCTGATCGAACTTATTATCATCTTGGTTATGGTTCTGATCATCTTGCAATTGCCAATCATCTTCGAAAGCCAAGTTGGGCCTGTTGATGGTGTCATCACACCATGGGGAGAACTGGAGCGCTATACGTTGTCAATCCCGATGAGCTTTTCCTGCTGCTTAATTCTTCTCAATTCGGCAACCGAGATCTTGAAGCTCTTGATTCGCGGGACACCGTCCGCAGAGGAAACATGATATGATTGCTCTAATTCTGTTCGCTGGGTTCATCGGCCTAATTCTGGTCGGCATTCCGGTTTCAATTTCGATCGGTGCAGCAGTCTTTGCTACATTTCTGACCTCCCAATTCAGTGACGCCACATATATCATACCGCAGCAATTATTGGAGGGTGTGCGCAAACCGTCCTTGACGGCAGTACCCTTCTTCATCATGGCTGGTAATTTGATGAATACGGTTGGCATGACCGATCGGATCTTCAATTTTGCCAATTCTGTTGTTGGACATTTCAAAGCAGGACTCGCACAGGTGAATGTCCTTGCATCAATGGTGTTCGCCGGCGTTTCCGGCGCCGCCGTGGCCGACTGCGCAGGGTTAGGCATGATCGAAATCAAGGCGATGCGCGAGCGCGGATACAATCCCGAATTTGCAGCCGCCCTGACAGTTTGTTCGGCCGTCATTGGACCGATCATTCCTCCATCAATTGGACTCGTNATTTATGCATTTCTGGCCCAACAATCGATCGAAAGGATGTTCCTTGCGGGGCTGGTACCGGGGCTGCTTGTGGGCTTGTCCTTGATGGTATTCAACCGGATTCTGGCAACAAGACAGCATTTTCCAACACAGGAGAAGGCCAGCCGCGAAACCATTTTAAAAACAAGTCTTGACGGCATTCTCGCCCTTGGCGCACCGGGCATCATTCTCGGGGCGATTCTGTTTGGCTTCGTGACCGCCACCGAGGCCGGTGTACTAGCTTGCCTTTACACTCTTGTGCTTGGGGTTNTATATCGGTCCATCACCTTGAGAGGGCTTTACACTGCGTTGAGTGATACGATGATGATGACCACAATCATCATGATCATCATCGGCTTTTCCACAGCTATGGGGTGGCTTCTTGCGATCGATCAGGTGCCGCAGCATTTTGGCAATTTTCTGTTCGATTTTACCGACGACAAGAACGTNTTCCTTGCANTGATGCTAGTGTTCATCCTACTGATTGGTTGCGTCGTCGAGGGCGTTCCNGCGAAACTGATGCTGGTGCCAATGTTGCTGCCTATCATCGATCAATATGGTGTTGATCGCGTTCATTTCGGCATCATAATCCAGCTTGGTTTGCTTATCGGAATTGCCACTCCACCCATGGGAATAGGTCTCTATATCGTCAGCGAGGTTGGTAAAGTTCCGTTTGAACGTCTTGCGATCGCGGTGATCCCGTTCCTGGTGCCGCTGATCGTAGTCTTGCTGATGCTGACTTATATTCCACAACTTACGTTGTGGCTGCCCAACCTAGTGCTGGGGCCAGAATAACCCNGCGGATCATCCAAAGAATTAATTAGAAACAAATCTAGGATTTCAATGCTGCTGCGACTTTTGCCGACGCACCTGTTAGGTCACCTAGTCTCGCACCCTCATCTTGGATCNTCTTGTGACTTGCAGGTTCCTGAAGTTGTTTCTGAAGTGCCCAGTCGATAAAAGGTGGCGCTTCGTCTGGCGGCATGAATAAGACACCGCTGTCATCAGCCACGACCACCCACCCCGGTAGCACAGCCGCGCCGCCACAACTGATCGGCACATTTAGTGCGCCACCAATGTCGTAAAGCCGGGTCGTGATTGGTGACAGACCACGGCTCCAGACAGGCAGGCCAAAATCCAGAATTTCGAGCCTGTCTGTNGCCGGCCCATCAATTACNACAGCCTCACAGCCTGCGGCCTTGATCGCACATGCAACACCGCCGCCCAGACAGGCATGTTTGTGATCTCCGAGGCGGTCGATTACAAGCACGTCACCCGGTCTTAATCTNCCTGCTACATCATGAAGAAGAGTTGAATCCTGACCCGGCAACGCCATCGTNACAGCGGTACCGATTATCGTCTTTGCCGGCATCATCGGTTCAATGGCTGGATCCGCGAAGCCGAGCTGTCTGACATGACCTATGGTTGCCGTTTCGACATTTGCCGCGCGCAACGCCAAGGCAGGATCGATTTGCTGTGGCATAGGATTGATCTTATATCTATCCATCAAGCACTCCNGTAAGGTTCCCTTGACNAGATATTGTCAGTGGCCAAGCCGTCGGTGATTGGCGACCGGCACATCTGTTCGAATGCGATTTAGATAATCAATATCAATATTAGTGCTGGTCCAGCCAGTGCCGTAAGATGATCGCGCAACGACAAGGCCCCAAGGATCTACGATCATCGAATGTCCCCAGGTTTCGCGCGTGCCCCCAGTACCGTCAGGATAGGCACCCCACTGTGCCGGCGCCACAGCATAGCACTGTGTCTCGATCGCACGGGCGCGGATCAGCGTATCCCAATGATCCTTGCCGGTTTGCAAGGTGAAGGCAGCNGGCATCATGATCACCTGNGCCCCGGCCGCTGCGAGTTTCAGATAGAGTTCTGCAAAGCGCATATCATAACAAATGCTGCATCCGATGGTGAGGTCATCGGCCTGATAAGTCACGATATCGCTGCCGGCCAGCACTGTATCGGATTCCTTATAATCCTTGCCATCTGGTGTTGTGATATCGAATAAGTGGATCTTCCGGTAGGTGGCGATCACTTCACCATCACGGTTGAACGCGACGGTGGTGTTATAGACTTTACCATCACCGCCTTTCTCATAAAAGCTACCACCGTGGATAAAAACACCGTGCTTTTTTGCCAGTGCAGACAGAAATTCGGTTGTGCGGCCATCTGGAATATTTTCTGCGGATTTCTTTCGGTCCGCGATCGTACCACCGTAAAATGCCATCATTTCGGGAAAGGCTATAAGATCTGGGTCGTCTGCCTTTATTGCCGCTTCTGCTAGATCCAAAGCGGACTTCAGATTTACATCCTTATCATTGGTGCTATTCATCTGAATAGATGTAATTTTCATTGCCAACTCCATAATTTTTCAAGCATGTATATGTAATATTNATCACGCGAGAAGCTGCAGCAACAGCCTAACACATGTCAAAACATGTGAATTAGACATTTAGATTTTCATTTCTTTTTGTCACCAATTTCTACTTACTGGAGAGTTCAAGGTAAACCGTATAGCATCGCTAGTATTGGGTTTTTGTTATGAGGTTGTGCCATGAATATTTTTCCTGCTATTGCCGCTGCCAAAGAAGAGNTGGAGGCNATCTACAAGGACCTNCATGCNCATCCAGAGCTTGGNTTTGAAGAAACTCGCACTAGTGAAATCGTTGCTGAAAAGCTAGCCGAATACGGAATTGACGAAGTTCACACTGGATTGGGTAAGACGGGTGTCGTTGGCTTGATACACGGGAAATCAAAGGGTAATAGGCGGGTCGGTCTAAGAGCCGACATGGATGCATTGCCTATTGATGAAATCAGTGGTGTATCCTTTGCTTCGAAAACATCAGGCAAAATGCACGCCTGTGGTCATGACGGCCATACAACTATGCTGCTTGGAGCCGCTCGACACCTCTCAGAAACACGTGATTTTGATGGAACTGCTGTCCTCATTTTTCAGCCTGCTGAAGAAGGACTTGGAGGGGCAAGGCAAATGATTGCCGACGGGCTTTTTGAGAAGTTTCCTGTTGATGAGATTTATGGAATGCACAATTCCCCTAATGGTCGGCCAGGCACATTTGACATATGCAAAGGTGTCGCAATGGCGGGTGCCATGTTCTTCGACGCACATATCCGTGGCGTTGGCAGCCATGCGGCTATGCCGCAACAATCGCGTGATACAGTGATGATTGCCTCAACTCTTGTCAGCCAACTACAAAGCATTGTCAGTCGAAATGTTGCTCCGCTTGAAAGCTGTGTTCTGTCTGTCACGCAAATCCACGCTGGGGCAGCCTATAATGTGGTCCCCGAGACAGCTCATATTGCCGGAACGGTACGTTATTTTAGTGATGAGGTGTGTGACCTTGCCATGCAACGCATGCAAACCATCTGTGACGGCATCGCTGCGGCCTATGAAGTTGAGATTGGCTTAGATATGCGTAATGTGTTTGACGTTCTCGAGAATGACCCAGAATTATCTGATGCATACATTGACGCTGCTGGGGATATCCTTGGGCCAGAAAATGTTTCTGATATCAGCGTGCCTGCCACAGGTTCCGAGGATTTTGCCGATATGCTCCGTTTGGTTCCGGGTGCTTATTGTCGCGTTGGCCATACGGGCACCAAAGGCCTGCATAATCCCGCTTTCGTTCTTGGCACCGAGCTGTTACCCATCGGCGCCTCCATTATGGCGCGCATTGTCGAAAAACGCTTGCCGTTAGCATAACTGCAGGCAGTCACTTAACTTACTATTCTGGTTGCGCTTGGCAGAGGTTTCAAATCTGAATTCCGTAACAGCAAAAAATTCAACCTGATGAAAATGCAGTCGAAGGAACAAACGGCACGTAAATATTTGGAACATCAAAGATGTCAGGCAAGTTGCAGGCCAATGGCGTATGCCTTGTCCACAGTTTTGAACATAGGCAAAAGAATGACCGAGAAAAATATAAACCTGACCACAGTC
>PBLM01000008.1 GCA_002721775.1 Rhodospirillaceae bacterium
CCACAAACGCATGATGGCTTGCTCTTTACAGACCATAAATCAGAGGAAGGCAAGGCGACATTGGGCCTGATCAACCGCATGCTCGCAGATATTAATGAAGGCCAGTATGCAACCTCTGAAGATGAGCTGCGCCAATGCTGGCATGACGATATGCTCTGGTGGGGTCCAACAGGAATTGGTGCAACCTATACAATTGACAGATATATTCAGCAACATCAAAAGCCGTTTAGAACCCAGAATGAAGGACGGCGATTCAACGGCCACATCTGTCGCATGGCTGAAGGAAATTATGGAGGGTTTTTTGGTTGGCCAAATTTGAGTTTGAGGCCATCAGGCGGTTATATGGGAATGCCGCCGTATCATGATTTTGCTGATATGCGGGTTGTAGATATCTATCGCCGTAAAGGTGATAAGCTTGCTGAGAATTGGGTTTTTATTGACCTGTTGCATTTTCTGAATATGCAGGGGCAAGATATTCTTGGTCAGATTTAATGAACTATTTTTGGTATTATGAATTAAAACAGAGGCTTTGTTGGTAACCTACCTGCCATTCTATAAGGCTACGATGCTAACCATTACAGGTGTATTTTTATTTACCTGTGTAGATGCATTCATCAAGTTACTCTCGCCGAGCTTCCAGGTTGGGCAAGTCCTTATGGTGTTTGGCATGGGTACCGCTGTTTTGTTCTGGGCAATGGCTTTGCTCTCAGGACGGTCTGTATTTGATAAACAATATATTCATAAAGCCACCTTGTTCAGATGCGTGAGTGAAACGATTGGTGGTCTTGCTCTTGTGTTTGCACTGTCTAATTCAGCGTTATCGGTTGTTACAGCTATAATGCAGACATCACCTCTAGTGCTGACAATTATGGCAGTTGTTTTTTTAAAAGAGAGGATAGGTCCACCTCGGATTATTGCCATTTTTATTGGATTTATAGGTGTTTTAATCGTTATTAGGCCAACGCTTGAGGGCGTTGACGTTTTTGCTGTTTCAGCTCTTATAGGAGTTATTGGTCTTGCAGGGCGGGATTTTAGTGCGCGAATTTTGCCGAATGATATTTCGGTCATTGGTCTTTCATTTTTTGGCTCTTTGTGCGTAGCTGTTGCTGGCTTTTTGCTGATGGTGTTTTCTGGGGGTTGGATACTACCAGATATTATGCAGATGATGTATTGTGCAGGGATGATAATTGCTGGTGGTCTTGGCCTCTGGTGCATGTCCTTATCAATTCGTTTAGCTGATGTATCTGCGGTTAGTCCTTTTCGNTATGCGCGNATTNTTTTTGGTATGATAACAGGCGTTGTNATTTTCAATGAAAANATTGANAGCTTAACGATACTCGGTTCAGCAATCATTGTNGGNGCTGGATTNTATACTTGGTCACGNGAGCGGCGCTTCACCTAAANNAAGNGNNGCTTACTANGCTTCATGNCCTGCTANATANCCNAGTCCAATTGCAGTNAATAAGCCGTTTCCAGAAAGATANCCNGATACATCTGGACCAGAAACACCACAAACNGCGCCNCCACATGCAAATAATCCTTGGATTACTGAGNCATCATTTTTGATNACGCGNGCNTTTTCATCNATTGCTAAGCCGCCCTGAGTGTGAAAAAGAGTGCCAGTTACTTTCACCGCAAAAAAAGGCGGCTTTAAAAGTTTTTCAAGGGAAAATACACGACCAAATTTATCGGGCGTTTTTTTTTCAGCTTGATCTGNACAATATTTAAAAGTCTCTGAGATGTTTTGGAAGGGCAAATTTAGTTTTTCTGACAGCTCTTCAATACTATCAGCAGAAATTATCGCCTTGGTTGTTTCAGCATTTCTGAAGTCTTCGAATTCACGCCCAATTTCAAGAAGTCGCTCATCAAAAATATTAAAGGCAACTTGTTCAGGTTGAGCGAGAACTTTTACGGCCTGTTCGGAATAACCTTCATGCTCATTCGAAAANCGCTTTCCTTCAACATTAACTTGAATGCCGCCCTCCATCATAATGCCCCATGTAATGAGAATACCGTGAGGGTGCGCAACAGAACCATGTCCTTGATAACCTGTGAGGTCAACAAGCTTGCAATCAAGCTTTTCGCCCCAAAGCAAAGCTTCGCCCTGATTCCCTGGATGTCCAAAATAGAGCGCATCACTCATTTCTGGTATGTNTTTATCTATCAGTTCAGGGTTACCCCCATATCCGTTACAGGCAAGAATGACTGATCTCGCGCGGATTTTTTCCTCTTTTCCATCAGGTCTTATTCCTTTTGACCCTATGATTTTGTTATCATTTGTCCTTACAAGATCAGTAACTTTCAAATTACAGGAAATCAGAATTTCGCGATGATTTGCTGCATTTTCAAGCCGCTGAATTAGAGCTGCACCAGTTGTTTCTGGAACTGCATGCATTCGATAACTGCTGTGGCTAGGATAAAGAAAGCTATCTAATACTTTGAAGGGGATATCGTGTTCGACTTCAAGCCAATCAATAGCTTTGGTAACCTGTTCAATGCAAAGTTTAACATGTTTTGCATGTGCCGTGTTCTTNTTTTTGGCCATAATATCAGCAAAGAATATTTCCTTACTATCCGAAATATCTTGGCGTTTCTGAGCAAGAGTCTCAGCAGCTGGGATCAAGCCTGAAGACAAAGCGGTAGAGCCAGATAGCCTATCCTCACGCTCAGCGACGAGTACGCTTAGTCCTCGGTCATTTGCTGCAAGAGCAGCAGTCATACCTGCTGCACCGCCTCCAATGACAAGGCAGTCAATATCAATGTCAGCGTCAAATGCATTTTCAGTTAGGATGTTTGGCATATTTAAGATTTTTCAAACAAATCTGTTGCTTCGGCAACAGTCAGTATTTTTCCAACAGAAGATAGGGATTTAATAGAGCTTTCATGAATTTCAGGTGAAAATGCAGCGCAGCCATCAGAAAGAGTAATTGTATTTAAGTCTCGAACATGGGCATCTCGGACAGTGGAAGCAACTCCTCCATTAGTTACAATTCCACAGACAAATAACGTTTTAATACCAGCACGCGATAGGGCAAACTCCATCCTTGTTTGATAAAAAGCAGAGTAGGCAACTTTTTCAACAACCAAATCAGCTGGCTGAAGAAGGTCAACTAATGAATTGCCCCAAGAAGCGGGCAAAAAATCCCCTTTTTTCAGGAAGGGCCTTAATTTTTTTAAATGTGATGCAATGAATGGATCTCCGTTTTTACCAGGCACAAGTGTGAACTGAGTTGATACAATCCATCCACCTGCTGCCCTTACAGATTTCAATAGCGGTAATATTCTTTCAGGCAGCGCAGCAATTTCTGGACTTGTCTGTTTGGCACGTCCATATGCGCCTTCGGGGTGGAGAAAGTCGTTCTGCAAATCCACTATAAGTACAGCAGAAGTTTTTGGTTCTATTTTCATTTAATCAGTTCTCTTCACTCATAATTATATTTCCAAATTTGTCTGTACGAGCAGTAATTTTTGGGTCCACATAGATCGTTGCGTCACCTTGAACGAGCAATGCTGGACCATGAATTAAGGAACCTTCAGGCAGACGCAAGCGGTCAATAATTTGGGCGTTATGCCATGCGCCTTCAGCATATATTTTTTGCTCGGCAAGTATGCACTCTTCTATTTTTTTAGCTCTATCGCCTTTTGCCAAGATTTTCAAATCTACAGCTGGACGAACTCCGATTACTGATAGACGCAGATTAAGTATACGTATTGGAATACCTGACAATGGTCGACTGTAATTTTGAGAGTAAACTTCAATGAATGATTTTNTTATGGCATCAATAGTTAAANAGTCTATGTCGGCTGTTAAAGGAACTGAAACCGAATGAGATTGCCCAACATAAAGCATATCGAGTTCTATTACGCTTTTGACCGACTTTAAGCTTGCTTTTGATCGCTCAATCAACTTTTTAGATGACTCTGTTATAGTCTGTATCAGCTCTTTGAGGTGAGAACAATTAAGTTCATCAAGCATCAAATTCATCGTGCGGACTTCGTCATGTCGAAGGTCTGACATTACGCACCCTAGGGCTGAATTTACGCCCGGATAACGGGGAACAATTGCCGCTCCAAGTCCAATATCTCGCATCATTGCTCCGGAATGGAGTGCCCCTCCTCCTCCAAATGGCATTAGTGCAAATTGTTTAGGGTCATAGCCGCGCTCGATTGAGATAAGTCTGATGGCCCCCCCCATTTTTGCGTTGGCTACTTTAATTATAGCCTCTGCTGCGTCATAAGTTGATAGACCTAGGGGCGCTCCAATGTGCTCATCAATTGCAGATATCGCAGCACCGGTATCAAGNTTATCCTGTTTCCCACCAATGGGATTTCTTGCATCAATCCTGCCTAAAACTAGATTTGCATCGGTTACTGTAGGTCGGGTATTGCCAAGGCCGTAGCAGACTGGCCCAGGGTCCGAGCCTGCAGATTCGGGCCCAATCTCAAGAAATCCCGTTTTATCTATTTTAGCAATGGACCCCCCACCAGCACCAATGGTTGTCATCTCAATCATTGGAGTGCGAATAGTCATACCAAAGTCTATATTCGCTTGAGCAGTGAGCATGTTTTGCCCATTTGCAACAAGGGATACATCAAAAGANGTTCCGCCCATATCACCGGTGATAATATTATTAAAGCCAGCTGCGCTTGCTATTTCTCTTGCAGCGACAACTCCTGCTGCAGGGCCTGACAAGGCTGTTTTTATTGGGCGAGATTTAGCTGTCTCTATAGACATTACGCCGCCATTAGATTGCACAATTAAGATTTCAGTAGTTTTATTTTTTTCCTTAATCCTGTCCTCAATTCGTGCAAGATAATTTGCCACAGGAGGCTGCAAATAAGCATTTAAAGTAGTCGTTGAACACCGTTCAAATTCTCTGATTTCAGGAAGAATTTCTGTTGCGACGCTAACGTGCTCATTTGGCCAAATCTTGCGAAGACTTTCGGCAGCCTTTCTCTCGTTTTCCGGATTAGCATATCCATTAATGAAAAATAAGCATACGGCTTCACAACCGTTCTTGAGCAAAGTTTTGGCTGCGCGTTCTACTTCCATTAGGTCAACAGCAACACGCACTGTACCGTCTGCCAAAGTGCGTTCCTCAACTTCAAGTCTATCAACGCGCTGAACTACTGGTGTGAATTGTCCCCAGAGCCCCCAAGTTGCAGGGCGGTCTCTTCTCCGCATCTCCAATACATCACGAAAACCTGATGTAGTGATAATGCCGGTTTTTGCACCTTTCCTCTCTAGTAATGCATTAGTGGCGACGGTAGTGCCATGAATGATTGTTCCGACTTCTTTAACGTTTTCGCTGACTTCAAGAATGCCTTCCAAAAATCCAATCGATTGGTCTTCGCGTGTTGAGGGAATTTTGAATACTCTGACCTCATCTGAGTGTTCATCGAGAGCGAGTATATCAGTAAATGTTCCACCAACATCNACACCGATTACGACATGACTACTCATCATCACCCCTTTGTAACATAGCCCTGCTTCAGGTCATTTGCATTTAGCTCTTTTGACCTTTCGGAGAAAGCTCCATATCCCCCACCGCCTGGGGTTTCAAGCCGAACTCTTTGACCTCTTTTCAGGTTNATTCCTGTAATTTTAGAGATTAAAGGAGGGGATTTTTTTGTCTGCTTTTTATCATCAATGTCAAAATAAAATTTGTTTTTTGCTCCTTCTTCGCCTCCGACTACTCCTTGTGGAGCATATTTTCCTCTTTCCCCAAAAAGAAAAGCTGTTGCACTTTCCTCAAGCAACTCAATTTCATAAACAGCGCCAAGTCCGCCTCTGAATTTGCCTTTGCCCCCTGAATCTGGGCGCAACGCCCATTGTGTGAATTGGACGGGATAAGCAGCTTCTAATATTTCAAGAGGTGGTATAGTTGCTGTAGAGATTGGCGCATTACCATGATTAAGGCCATCTCCTTCAGGATGTCCGCCGTGTCCTCCGCCGAAAAACGAAAACATAACCCATCTTGCACCATTATCTCGGAAGCCGGCGATTGAGAGTGCATTTATCGTTCCGTAAGCGCAGCCATTCACTCGTTCGGGAGTTGTGTGCTGGAAAGCTTGAAAAATCACGTCAATGAGCCGAAGTATGGTTTCGGTATAACCGCCAACTGGCTTGGGGGCTTTTACGCTCAGGAAACTATTCTCAGGAATAATGAAGTCAACGGGTTCTAATACCCCGGCATTAGCTGGAACATCTGTGAAAACATGTTTGAGGGCGACATATGTGGCCGCTATGGTTGTTGATTTAGATATGTTTACTGGTCCAGCACAAGCCTCACTAGACCGACTGAAGTCAATTTTAAGTCTGTTTCTTTCGATTGTCATATCAACAGCTAATTTAAGTGGTTCATCACTTACGCCATCGTTGTCCAAATAATCTTCAACAGATATCGTGCCATCTGGCAGAGCTAGCAGGTGATCGCTCATCATTTTTTCTGCACGTTTTTTAAGTTCAGTTAGTGCTTCTGAGACACTTTTTTCAGTATACTCATCTAGAAGTTCATGCAGGCGCCCTTCTCCTAGGTCTAGCGCATTTATCTGCCCATTTAGGTCACCATAAAGTGAATTGGGAAGGCGGGAGTTTGCTGAAAGGATATCAACGATGTCTGTTTTCATAACGCCAGCTTCAAATAGTTTTACCGGCGGTATAAGCATGCCTTCTTGAAAGCTCTCNGTTGCCTGAGGATTATAATTACCGGGAACATTACCGCCCACATCATGCCAGTGACCTACAGAGGCAAGAAAACAAAAAACTTTTCCCCTTCTGAAGACTGGTTTGACAAGCCTGAAGTCCGAGAGATGAGTCCCACCATCATATGGGTCGTTNAATATAAAGANATCACCCTCTTCAAGCCCACCGTCTTTCTTTACTTTATCTATGACAGCTTTTACTGCAAAGGCCATTACTCCAACAAATATAGGCAAACCTGACTTGCCCTGTACTAACGTTTCTCCTGTGGCGCTGTCATAAATACCGTGGCTTGCGTCATGGGCCTCCGCAATAATTGGATTAAAGGCCGAACGGAAAAGAGTTGCATCCATTTCGTCAGCAATTTGTTCTAAGCGACCCTTGAGAATCGCCAACGTAACAGCATCCATGTAAATACCTATCTATTTCTACTCATACTTTTTGCCTTGAGCTAAGAGCTCTTTGGTGCCAATGACTTCATTCAATCCGTCAAAATCATACATTTTTTGTGAAAATTTCTTATTGTTTCCATCTCGAAGCAGGCCTGAATAATATGCNTTGAGATGGTGGGCTATTGCTCTAACAGCACCACCTGGAAAAATTGCTAAATGATAGCCAATATCTTCAAGTTCTTTTACTGATGAAATTGGAGTTTTTCCACCNTCAACCATGTTGGCCAACAGCGGTAATTTATCTCCAAAAGTTGCAGTTATATTTTTCATTTCTTCCAATGACTGCGGCGCTTCTATGAACAGAATATCAGCACCTGCATCCCGATAAGCAGCGGCTCTGTTGAGTGCAGCATCTAAACCTTCAACAGCGCGAGCATCTGTTCGGGCAACAATCAGGGTATTTTCATTTTTTCGTGTATCAAGCGCCGCTTTGATTTTACCCACCATTTCATTCTTTGAAACCAGAGTTTTGCCTGAAAGGTGGCCACATCTTTTTGGAAAAGATTGATCTTCTAACTGAATGGCAGAAGCGCCTACCCGCTCAAATTGACGCACAGTTCGTTGAACATTCAGAGCGTTGCCGAAGCCTGTATCCGCATCAACGANCACAGGTATGTCTATCCGGTCGGTAATTGCGGCAAGAGTATCATGCACTTCAGATACTGAGACAAGACCAATATCAGATCGACCAAACCGCGTGTAGGCAATGCTAGCGCCTGAAAGATAAACCGCCTTNGCTCCNGCTTNAGCAGCAATTAGCCCAGTTAGTGCATCATATATGCCTGGTGCAAGAACGAAGCCNTCNTTNAATATATCNTTTAACATTTGGGTAGCACCTCAGCTGAAAAGCGTTTTTCCAGATGTGGAACAAGGCCTCCATCATCGATCATTGTTTTCAAAAAAGTTGGTATTGGCTCACACTTTATTATTTTTNGAGACTTAGTTAATGTGAGCATNGATTTATCAAATTGAAAAGAAATTTCTGCTCCATCAACACANTCNNCNGGCAGAGNAAGACCTTTNGGCAGAATGAGTGCAGGTANACCTAGGTTGATTGAGTTGCGATAAAAAATACCAGCAAAGCTGCGGGCAATGACTGCAGCAATGCCATGGTATTTTAGAACCTCTGCAGCCTGTTCTCTAGACGAGCCAACGCCCATATTATCACCAGCTAAAACAACATCGCCTTTTTGNACCTTAGAGGCAAATTCTGGCCTGACTGCCTCAAGGCAATGTTCCGCTAGCTCAGCTAATGGTGATTTCATGTAAAAACCTGGGGCCAATACATCGGTATCTATTGTTTCCTCAAATAACCAAAGTCGTGGCATTTAGCTTTCCATCATGTCACGAGGGTCAACCATTGTNCCTGCAATTGCAGAAGCTGCTACAGTATACGGTGAAGCTAGGTAGACTTTGGAAGANGGGTCACCCATTCGGCCTTTAAAATTACGNGCGGTAGAGGATAAGCANACNTGNTCTTCCAATAATCGATCGCTGCCATAACCGGCGCATATTCCACAAGAATTAGGNAGAAATTCAGCTCCTGCAGCTTCGAGTATGCTCATAAGTCCTTCCTTCTCAGCGCGTTGCTGATCACGCAAACTAGCAGGNGCTACTTTTAGACAAACATTTGGAGAAACTTTNTTAGTTTTTAGAATTGAAGCAGCGGCCATTAAGTCAGTATATTTTGCTCCGGTGCATGCGCCTATGTAAGCAATATCAAAGCGTATATTTTTGAAATCATCTGCATCGGCAGAATTTTCAGGAGAATGTGGCGCGGCAATTTGTGGCGAAAGCGAAGAAGCGTCTAAATTTATAACTTCTCCTTTTGGATCAGGCTTTTCTATCTGAAAATTTTTCCAGTTATCAGGTATGGATGCATTCACCGATTTTAGATATTCAATGGTGGTTTCATCAGGGGAGATTAGGCCAGCCTGCGCACCTAATTCAGCTGCCATATTTGACATTGTCATTCGCTCTTGCATGTTGAGCTTATGAATTGCCTCACCTGCATACTGGATTGCTTGATAGCGACCTCCNCCCATNCCAATTTTNGCGCAAGTAGCGAGCATCATATCTTTTGCGGTNACAAAGGCANTAGTTTGACCTGCCCATTTAATCAAAATTGTTTCAGGGACTTTTATCCAAATTTCCCCAGTGGCGAGAACACCCGCCATTTCGGTCGCTCCTATGCCAAACATGTATGATCCAAATGCGCCACCTGTAGGAGAGTGGCTATCTCCTCCCACACAAAACATGCCTGGGCTGAGGTGACCCCTTTCGGGCACGACAACGTGACAGATGCCTTGCTGGTCATAAAAATTCTTTATGTCTTGTTCTAGTACCCATTCTCGCGTCAGCTCTTGAATAGCCCTAGTTTCCTCACTTTCAATTGGAACATAGTGGTCAGTTACTACAGCGACACGGTTTTTATCCCACACAGAACGCCCAAGCTTTTCTAAAATAGGTTTTACCCGCCTCGGGCCGCCCGAATCGTGTATCATTGCTAAGTCTACTGCACACACGACAACCTCACCTACNTCTGCTTTAGGCAGGTTAGAAGCTTTTTCTATAATTTTTTGNGCAAGTGTGGTCATCCTGAAANGTTATCACACTTTTTTGTNATTAAGATAGATATTGATGATTTGTTNGAGACAAAAGNAAACAATCATCATAGCGTANAACNATTGGTGACCAAAAATTAAAGATGCGTTGATTTAGGAGACAGTTTCATGCCAATTATTGAATGCACCCTGATAAAAGGTTATGNTAATGAATCCCGAAAATTGTTATCTGAACGGATTACGGATGTTGCATGTGCCACGACTGGGGCTGACCCCGAACTGGTGATTGTTACCATNAAAGAAGTAGATGGAGATAACTATATGCGGGGTCGGAAAAATCGCAGTCCTGCGCCACCTCCAAAACATCCTGAAANAATTGTTAAAGAATTTCTTTCCCACATGGAAGAGCGCAATTTAGATGTTGCATCATCATTTTTGAGTGATGATTTTGTAATGACTTTTCCTGGTGGAAATTCCTTCACTAANNTAAAGGAATTGGTTGANTGGTCAAAAACGAGATATCAGAAGGTNAGCAAAACATTTGATGGTTTTGACACATCCCTNCAAAATGGCTCAGCTGTTGTAACNTGCTTCGGAACACTAAATGGCACTTGGCTTGATGGAATAAATTTTTCTGNAATCCGCTTTNTTGATAGATTTGTGACGAAGGGGTCACAAATTATTTCTCAACAGGTTTGGAATGACTTAGCAGAGAGTAAAAATGGNTTCTGAATTGAAATACAAAGTGATTNATTATTTTAAAGGNGTGGATACTCAGGACATTCAACTTATTCTCTCAACCCTTACCAATGACTGTTATTTTTCTGTGGAGACTCANGGAGTGAGTATGCGCGGCNCAAAAGAAATTTCACAAATGTTCGAACGTTTATGGGCAAACCACCAATGGGTAAAACATGATCAATTTGAGTGGGTAATATGCAAATCGGAAGAAGCAATCGCTGTGCGATTTCAAGTCACAAATAAGTTGCTAAATGGCCTNCTGGTGCNNAAGTCAAATTGCAATTTTTTTAATTGTAAGCAAGGNCTTTTCNCAGAAGTTCGAGTGTATATGGCAGGGGAAAATACACTGGACCAAAGTCATTAATGNTCATGTTGGGCTGCTGCGTCTAACATCGCTTTAATCATTTGATCGCGCGGAACTNGAGAAATAGGNTAAGCTTTTCGGCTGTGAGTTAATTCTGTATCTAACAATAGCTCAATTTTCTTGTAAGTNAGNGGNCCTGGGTTAATTATGGGAACATTTAGCTTTTCGGACAGATAGTTATNNGATTGATGCATTGTGGTTGAGCCTAGAATTATTATTTCAGCGCCATCNTCTTCAATGGCTTGAAGTGCAGCNCTTTCAAGAATCGGAAAAATTTCTTCTTCTTTTCCGCTNAGCAGAGCCTGATTATCAGGGGCAACATCAATTGCNCGCACTGAAGCTAAAGCANNNTCNACGCCGAGTTCAGTAAGAGTTTTAATGTAGAAATGNTTCCACTTTTGCCACATTGTAACAATTGAAAATTTGTTTCCCAACGAAAGTGCGGTAAGTATTGATGTTCGACCTGGGCCAACGACTGGTATAGAAAGCACTGAACGTAGNGCTGAAACACCAGAGTCGCTCATAGTATCAACGCAGACNGCTGAGAAACCNTCTTTTTCAGCACTGAGTCCCGTTTCTAAAACGCCAATATCTGCCAAAACCATATCTGATTGACTTACGTAGTTTNGAGGAGCTGCTTTTACTGGCCTAAAAGTAAATGATAGATTACTAGATATAGGTATNGCTTTGAGTTGTTCTCGCCTAAAGTTTAAATTTTCCTCAGACATAGGAAAAGGAACAATAACTAAAACCTTTTTCAATTAACTTGTCTCCGTATTGCTTTTAGTATTTTCTAGAACTGTTGGTGNTAATTAGACATTTACGATAATGAGAATACCATGTTCGATCTCTCAAACAAAACGGTGTTTATTACAGGTATTGGTTCAGGAATTGGCCTTGCAACAGCCCAAGGGGCAATAAAACTAGGTGCTAGCGTCTATGGCACAGTNTTTTCTGAAGAACAGTCAGAGATTATAACCGAATATATTTCAAGTGAATGTATATACAAAGTCGATGTTAAAAATTCAGATGAAGTAGCTTTTGCNGTAGATGATGCAGCGAAATGTTCAGGTAAGTTAGATGGCATTGTTGCTGTTGCAGGTATTTTNTCACTNCAAGAATTCACAGAAACTGATGATGCAATTTGGCACAATGTAATTGATACAAATCTATCAGGGTCTTTTTACTCTGCTAGGGCGGCTATTCCTCACTTGCAAAAGCAAGTATCTGGCTCAATCGTTTTNGTCTCAAGTCAGATCGGTTTGGTAGGNCACCCGNTTGGCGCAGCTTACGCTGCATCAAAGGCAGGTATTAATGGTTTAACTAAGTCTACTGCTGTAGAATTAGCTCCAAACTCGATTAGAGTAAATGCTGTTGCTCCCGGCCCAGTAGTAACTGANATGACCGCCAAAGCACGCGCGGATGAAAAACGNTACAATTCTCTTTTGGCCAACATNCCTATGGGTAGATTTGGACAACCTGAAGAGATTTCAAACATTATTAATTTTCTTTTGTCAGAAGCTAGCAGCTTTGTCACTGGGCAAGTAATTGTTGCTGATGGNGGTTTTACAGCCCATTGATTGACAGGTTTTTTGNGTTTAGCTTTTCCGGCCCAGAAAAAAATTTAAGCTTTTATAGGTGAGGAGGATATTNGTTATGGGTGACAATAATTTGCCACAAACAGCTTCTGAGGTGGAAAAAGTCCTTAGGTCATTGCACGAAAAAAGNGGGTATCTTCTCCCGCATCATGGTTTGCTGGCTATCTCTTCGCCAAAGCTTTTAGATGCTTACGATGCCACTTATACCCACATGACNCTTACAGATCGGGTTTTGAGTCTTTATGAGAAAGAAGTTATCTGGTTAATAATTTTAGTNTCCACTTCTGAGGCGATCGCCACACACCATATTGATAGGCTCCGTAAATCAGGAGGTGGGGAAACTGATTTGGAAGCGGCTATATCAGTAGCTAGTTGGGCTAATGGCGCAGATTATTTTAGCTTTGTTGAAAAACATTGGGGACCGCACTTAAGTGGTTTCAATGGTATAAATAAATATCGTGANGGTTTAGATAAACTAACCCAGCATTTCGATATAAGCCNAAAAATAATTGAAATCGGTATGGCTGCAGCACATCAGTGCCACAGACGCTGGGATTGGGTTGCCGAACATATAAAAGGAGCTTATCAGGNAGCTGCAGATGAAGCAGCAATTGCTGAGGGTTTGGCATTAGCTATGTTTCCAGGTGGCGTGCCAAACTTTGTTGATGCCTGTGATATCTGGCGCAAATTGATTCAGGATGGAAAAGTTTCCGCGAGTCCCCCTTATAGAGCTTGGGCCAGCCTCACTGGGCAAGGTGGTTTTGATGAAGCTGTCGGCAAAAANTAGAAATGGTAGATAAGGATTGGACACACATTATTATAGGNGCCGGCGCAGCTGGTTGTGTCCTTGCCTATCGTTTAGCAAAAAACAGTGACTTCAACGTNCTGCTTTTNGAGGCTGGCGGCACTGGAGCTATGGATCCNACNTTAAGTGTTCCTATGATGACCACNATCCTTCTAAGGGGAAAACGCCACGTATGGCAATATTTGACNGATGAAGAAAGTGGACTTGAAAATAGGAANATACCATTACCCAGGGGAAAGGTTTTAGGTGGTTCGACAGCAATAAACGGTATGGTCTATGCCCGTGGGCTTGGAATTGATTATGACACTTGGGCCCAATCCGGTTTAACTGATTGGTCGTGGTCTAATGTTCAGCCCTATTTTTTGAAAAGTGAGCGTTATTGTGGAAAAAATCCGGGTGAGTTGCATGGCAAAACAGGCTCCCTTACAGTATCTAGCCGTCAAAATTCTCTTTCCCCTCTTGTAGAAGCATTTGTAGAGGCNGGAATTAGTGCTGGTTATCCACGCTGTTTGGATTTTAATGAACCTAATGCTGAGGGTTTTGGGTTTTATGATTTTACTATTCGAAAAGGGAGACGAGAAAGTGCAGCATCTGCCTTTTTAAATTCAGCGCCAAAATTAAAAAACCTTCATATTAAGACNGGCTGTGAAGTGAAAAGGATCGTGTTTAAAGGCCAAAGAGCAAAAAGTGTAGANGTGGTNCAATCTGGAANTANAAAATATTTNACCGCTNNNCAGGAAATTGTTTTATGCGCNGGCGCTATCGGAACNCCCAGCATTTTATTGCGTTCNGGTATAGGAAANTCAGACGAATTGGAGAGTGTAAANATNAAAACATTTTTTCATGCGCCNGANGTAGGAAAAAATTTGCANGATCATGTNCTGGTCAGGGTTGGTTACAGTGCTCCNGAGGAAGTTACNTTACATAAACTAACCAGNGTNGATNGGGCNGCATTCGCATTTTTTCNAGCNTGGTTNTTTGGTTNGGGCCCAATGACAGTTTTTCCNCTNGAGGCTGGTGCTTANATNAGAACAAAGGGAGAGGATATACCAACAATTCAAAGTCACTTTATGCCTGCTATATCCAGCGCGACGTTGCGTTTCAATCCATTTCAAAGCCTAGAGAATAATCAACCAGGTTTTATGGCAAACGCTTCTGTGATGCGCCCTTTTAGTCGAGGCTTTATTAAGGTGACGGGGCCAGAATTAATAAACCCGCTTAAGATTCGTCTGAATTATCTCAGTGATGAAAGAGACATAGAGCATCTTATAGAAGCAACTGAAATTCTCAGAGACGTGTTTTCTCAGAGAGGATTTGATTCTTTTAGAAAAGAAGAACTTTTTCCTGGTAAGGAAATTAAAACTAGAAAGTCGATTTCCACTTGGATTCGTCAAAGTGCTGGCACTGTCCACCACTTGTGTGGAAGCTGTCGTATGGGCGTAGATGAAAACGCTGTTGTGAATGCTGAACTGCAAGTCAGAGGCATAGATGGCTTAAGAATTGCTGATGCATCAATTTTTCCCTCAATTCCATCAGCAAATACAGCTGCACCCACCATTATGGTCGCTGAAAAA
>PBLM01000058.1 GCA_002721775.1 Rhodospirillaceae bacterium
CTATTCTTATGCAAACCATTGGGCGAATGCCTGTCACCTTATGGCAGATCCCCAAAAAGCCGAACAAGTTGAAGCCGCATTTAAAATTCGTGCTCCAGAAAAAGTTTTTAATGGATCACAACTTGCCTTCCTACGTTACGCAGAAAAGTTGACACTTTCACCTAAAGATATGTGTAAGGCTGATGTGGATATGCTTAAAGAAGAAGGTATTAGTGACGGCGAGATTTTGGAGGCTAATCAGATCATTGGGTATTTCAATTATGTAAACAGACTGCTGAATGGCCTAGGCGTATCAACAGACGGCGACGTTGTAGGGTACTACAAGTCTGACTAACCTATTAGAAATTTTATCAAATTAAATAAAACTTCTTAAAAATCTAATGCATCAATATTTTGGTTGCCTAGGTATCGAATAAACTGAATACTTTCGTAAACCGATCTGGGGTTAAAAAAAGGGAAATCTGTAAGAAATGAAAATATATCCTCCAGAACGCATCGTCTGTCTTACAGAAGAAACGGTAGAGACGCTCTATTTATTGGGTGAGCAAGACAGGATTGTTGGTGTTTCAGGATATGCGGTACGTCCCAAACAAGTTCGTAAGGAAAAGCCCCGTGTTTCAGCCTTTACATCAGCGGATATTCCTAAAATTCTTGCACTATCTCCCGATCTTGTCCTGGCGTTTTCTGATTTACAGGCAGAAATTGCCTCTTCATTAATCAAATCTGGTGTAAGTGTGATGACTTACAATCAACGCGATATTGCTGGCATATTAGCGATGATTCAGCATCTTGGAGCTACTGTTGGCCAGGAGCAGCGTGCGCTCCAAATTGTAAACCAATATAAATCTAGAATGGCCAGCATTAGAATCCAAGCAGAACAGCAGTCACCTATTAAAGTTTATTTCGAGGAATGGGACGACCCTATGATCTCTGGTATTAAATGGGTTTCTGAACTTATAGAAATTGCTGGGGGCACTGATATCTTTCCAAATTACGCCAATCAAGCTGCAGCAAAAGATCGATTTGTCACATCAAATGAAGTTATCTTGGCTGGCCCAGATGTAATATTAGCATCATGGTGCGGCAAGAAAGTTCGACCAGAGAAAATTGCAAACCGTCCTGGCTGGGATACTATTCCAGCTATCCAAAACAGGCGAATTCAAGAAATTAAATCCCCTCTTATTTTACAACCTGGCCCGGCTGCATTGACTGATGGACTAGATTGTATTGTTGATGCTTTAGCACTTTAACAGCTATTCTGAACTGTACACCTCAAAGATACTAACAAGAGGCACGAAGAGTTGGCGGCTACATTGCTGTGTTCGGTAACCATGTAGCCAGTTCTGGAAAAATTACTAACAATATTACCAAGAAAATCATAATTGTGCAGAATGGTAGTGCTGAGAGAGCAATACTGGTAATACTATTGCCACTTAAACTTTTTAAAACAAATAAATTAAAACCAATCGGAGGAGTGATTTGAGCCATTTCAATTGTAACAATTAGAAAAATTCCAAACCAAACGGGATCAAAACCTGCTGAAACCACCAAAGGCAGAGTTACAGGTAACGTCATCACGATAGTTGAAAGCCCATCAAGAAAGCAACCCAGGGCAAGATAAAAAACCATTAATAAAAGAATTAATGTAATTGGCTCAAGACCCAAACCTTCTATGAAATTTGCTACATCACTTGGTATTCGTAAACGAGCCATCGCCTTTGATAGAAACATTGCCCCCGTAATTATTAGACCAATCATCGCACAAGTTTGAATAGATCCTAATAAAGAATTCCAAATAATTTTTATCGTGAATTGACGCTCGAACGCAGTTAAAATAAGCGCTCCCAATACTCCAATTGCTGCTGCCTCAGTTACTGAAGCGTAACCTAAATACATTGACGAGACCACTAAAAATATTAGGAGAACCGTAGGAAATAGTTTAATCAAAGCATAGCCTTTTTCCACCAAAGAAGTAGAGGGACTGGCAGCCGGAGTCATTGTGGGGTTCATCAATGCCAAAAACCCCACATAAAGCATAAATAATAAGGCTAGAATGATGCCGGGAATGATACCAGCAATGAACAAGTCAAGTATCGAGACTTCAGCAAGGACACCATAAATAATTAAAGGGATCGATGGAGGAATTAAGAAGCCAATTGTTCCTGCCCCTGCCAAGCTACCAATTATGAGTTTATCTTTATACCCTCGCGACCGCAGTTCAGAAATGGTTATCCGCCCTACGGTTGCCGTTGTTGCTGCAGAAGAACCAGATACTGCTGCAAAGAGCGTACAACCTAAAATGTTTACATGCAGAAGACGTCCAGGCAATCGCCGCACGAAAGGCGATAAGCCAGAAAAAAGGTTCTCGGACAATCTAGTCCGAAATAATATTTCACCCATTAAAATGAACAAAGGTAGTGTTACAAGCTCTATGGCAGTTGCGGTTCCCCAAATATCACCTGCTAAAAATCTATCAACCTTGATATTTTTGAAAGCTTCCAGCGAGATGATACCAATTGCTAGTAATGAAAAACCAACCCACAGCCCACCAGCCAAAAAGACTGCTAAGAGAATGATAATTAAGCCCAAAGGACCAATCAATCTACCGTTCCTTCGCTGTGTTCTGGTATCGATAAATTAAAAACCAAACGTAAAAGGCGAGAAGTTAGCCCACAACACAATAAGCACCAACTTAAAGAAAGTAACGCCTGTGGCATCCAAAGTGGCGTCCGGGTGGGATAGTAAGAGACCGAACCCAATTCGATACTTCGCAAAGTATTTTCTAGCAGCGCAATAGTCGCAAAAAGAGCTATAAGCAACGCGAACAATGTCACTACTACATCAATTTTTTTGAAGGTTTGTTCATTCAAGAATTGTAAAATAACATTAACTCTTATGTGACCGCCTTGGCTTAAGGTATAACCAGACCCAGCAAATAGAATAATCGCCAATAAGTATCCAGAATATTCAACTGCCCAAGGTTGGGAATAAGAAAAAAATGAGCTTGCCACCACTTCGAACATGAGCATTAAAGCTAAGGAGAGGCACGCTAAACAGGCCATAACTGCTCCAAATAGGCAGGCTTTATCTAAAATGAAAATAATTCGGGCCATAATGTTATAGTATTGTAAGCCATGTTTATAAACAAACATGGCTTACAAAATTGTTACTCTTTAATTTCCAATAGCAGATCGGAACTTTTTGATGATGTCAGACGCCCCAGGAACCCTTTTACCAAACTCGTCAGCCGCATCCGCTGTTGCACCCTGCATGTCCGCCAAAAGCTGCGCAGTAGGAGCTGAAACGGTCATCCCATTTTCCATTAACTGTTTCATGCGTTTTTCGTGCTCTGCTTCTGAAATTGCCCAGAATTGTGGCTCCATATCATCTGCTACTTGCTGAATTATTTTCCTCTGTTCTTCAGTAAGCTCGTTCCATGAATCAAGGTTCACGGCCATTCCATTCGATGCCCACAAATGGTTTGTATTATAGGTATGATTTAGAAACTGCCAATATTTGTTTGCGGCTGCGGTACTTCCAGAAGTCATCGCAGCGGTTATTTTCCCAGTCGCGAGAGCTGGTACTACGTCAGCATTGTTAAGTTGAAGAGGGACCCCTCCAAGCCGTTCGATCATAGTTGCAGTATTCGCATCGTAGGTGCGAAAACGTACTCCCGAAAGATCTGCCATGCTCGATACTGGATCTTTTGTGAAAAAGTTCTGGCTGGGCCAAGGGACCATATACAGCGCTTTTTGGTTACGTTGTGCCAATGCGGCCTCCCAGGCTGGTCTCACAAGCCCATGCATTTTCCGTAACTGAGCGTAATCCTTAATCAAAAACGGGATAGACTCGATACCTAGCAGTGGCACTTCACCAACTTGCTGGAAAAGAGCATACTCGCCCATCTGGACCGCTCCGTCTTCTATTGCGCGCAAACTTTCATTTGCTTTGATTCCTAACGCTCCGCCGGGGTGTACGGTCATCACTACTTCACCATTCGTAGCTTCTTCCACCCGTCTAGCAAAATTTTCAGCATTTACTGAATGGAATTCTTTTGGACCCCATGGAACGGAAACATCCCACTCTACGTCCGCAAGTGCCGACAACGGCGCTAACAAGGCTGCGAAAAACGCGCCTACAACCCTAATCTTGATAGTCATATTATGTCCTTCCCTGAACCAATTTATGGATTATGCTCACTTTNGCCCCTNNGAATTANTNTTAATNATTTGTCCGGACAAGNTAACAATNCGGTANTTTTTGTCAAGGAAAATCATTTAAAGATATCTGGGNNATAAAACGCCCAAANCATTNTTNATGCNCCTNAACAAAGCTCTAAGATTCGGGCTTNGNTTTGCTGAGGANTTTTATAAATNATCGCTNCATTTTAATGATCTTCAAANAGACGACCATATCCTTGNAGTTTATCATGNATGCCAGCCTGCCTTAATGCCCACCAGTAAGTGGCAGTNTTAATAGCTATNACAGGTTTATTAAGCCAAAACTCTGCAANGGATGCCACNCTAGCAAAAGCTAAATTAGTGCCGACTTGCACAATAGCATCAACNTTTCNTTCGTTTAAAGAAATNACCTTATCTTTGAGAGTTTGTTCACTTACATGTGCTATTTGTTGNNGACTTGAACACTGCAAACCAATTAAGTTNACAACTTCATATCCACAATCATTAAAAAAGTNTATTACCTGTNTATCTCCCACCGGCATATATGGAGTCAGAACACCGATGCGGCGTATATTACCATACGCTTCAAGAGCAGCACGACAAGCATCGGATCCCATTGCAACTGGAACACCGGCTCTNTCTTTAAGTTGCTTTTCTAATTCTATAGAACCTTCGAGNCCATCCCAAAATGTTTCGGCAGACATGCCCATAATAATTCTACCAGGAGTNCAAGTCATCACGCGNTCTACAGCTTCCATCAAAGACTTTCTGATATTTATCATTAAATTTTGAAAATCCTCATCAGAATTAACTGGATCATCNGGAATATGTATTCGCGAAAAGTGGTTGGTGACGCCGAAAGGACAGAACTTCTCGTATTCTGGNTGGACAGACGTATTGGTCGAGGGCGCAACAACACCAAATTTCATTCTATAGCCNAGACTATCTACCACAATAAAACTCCTNAGNTNAGTTTAATTATNNTTCCNATAATTTTAAAGGNTNNTAGAANAGGAAGNTACCAAATCCATAAAANTCCTGGGGTTAAAANAAAATTTTNTGACCGACTNNAATACNANTAAAGTANGAGNTTTTCTTAAACGCGANCAGCAGTTGAGCTNTTCGCGTTTAANCAAGTTAGAAACTAAANAACAAACTCNAANAAAATCAGTTAATTGTTAGTCCGGCAACNGATCCTATCGTGCTATTAAATTTAGCNACACAATCCTGTCCNCAGCGTGACGCAAAGCCCGGCAAGACNGCTTTATTCATAGCCTCTGAACGAAGTGCAAAATCTTCTTCTGATGGATCAACCCTAGTCATNCCNGCGGGATCTCCATGTGGNCAAGGACCGGANGTATTGCAGTTGATCCCAATTTCATTTTCTTCTGAATTNAGAGCCCACATTTCTTCCTCTAATTTTGATAATTCTTTGCGAAGCATATTTCTGTNTTNTTCTGACAATCCATCCCACCAAGACTTATTNGCTGCNGTAACTCCAGAACCCCAATTTATTGGTAGCGTGTAAAGGAAATTTGCACCTTCATGCCATTTTGCTGAATAACCACCTAGAGTGCCCGTTATGGCGCAATCTATCACGCCTTGTTGCAATCCTTGCTGTACTTCTCCAAACGACATACTAACAGGTATACCGCCAAAGTATTTTACAAAGTCTGCTTGACTCGCCCCGGATCCTCTGACTTTCCGACCTTTAAGGTCGGCGAGGCCTCCAAATTCATCGCGGCAATATAGAATTTGGGCTTGAAAACTTTGCATTGTCAGAATTTCAACTCCAACGTTATCAGCGTAGTAAGAACCTAACACACCCCGAAATGAGTCCGTTACTTTTTTAAATTCTTCGATTGTCGGCGATAGGCCAGCAAGATCTGTTGCGTCGTTTATTGGCATATCACCAGCGCTATGGCCAAGTTGCCCCGTAGCGATATTCATTACACCTTGACCCAACAATCGAAAAATTTCAGGACCTTTTAAGCCCATTTCATTCCAAGGTTGGAAACGAGCTTTTATTTCTCCGTTAGATGCAGCAACTATTTTCTCATTCCAAAACGGAGCCTCGAGCAATTTTGATTGCGTAGTTATGCCAAGGTTACCAACCACATTGACCGTAGTCTCTGCATGTACTGCGCCAACCGTTAAAGAGCATGTAGTTAAAGCAGCAATTGTACTAATTATGTTCTTTATTATTTTGTTTTTCATTTTCTTCTCCTAGTTGATTTTGAATTATTGCATCACCATGTTCGGCAACCATAAAGCTAAAGATGGAAATGCAACTAGAACCCCGATCATTATTAACATCATAAATAGGAATGGGGTTACTCCTATCATGACATCTCTCATAGGACCTAAGTCACTTCGATCCCTTACACTTTGAACCACAAACAAATTCACGCCAATTGGTGGAGTTATAAGCGCGGCTTCAATTAAAATCATGAATAGCACACCAAACCATACCAAATCAAAGCCCAGAGCTGCTACGATAGGCGCCACAATAGGCGTAGTTGCAATCATTAATGATAGCGTTTCCATGAAACAACCAAGGACNAGATAGACAATAATTATAATAAAAATCACTGCTATCGGCGAAAAATTCAATCCTTTCATGAAATCAGTTATTTTTCCAGTCAAGCCAATTGACACCATTACAAAATTCAAGAAAAATGCCGACATCACTATAAGCATGACCATTGCTGTTGTACGCATAGCGCCTTCCAAAGCCGAGTAAAAATCAAGTAAACTAAATTCACCCTTTAATATTGCGATTGAAAGGGCAGCGATTACTCCCAAAGCAGCAGCTTCCGTGGGAGTAGCATAGCCAGCGTAAATTGATCCTACCACTATTGTAAAAAGTCCCATGGGCGCGATAAGGTTTTTGAGAGAAGCTATACGGTCTCGCCAAGTATAACTCCTGACATTTCCTCCCAGCGAGGGCTTCAATAAACAAAATATCAGTACTGCAATGGAAAAAGAGGCTGCTAAACAAATGCCTGGTAAAAGTGAAGCTAAATACAGTCTAGTGATTGAAACTTCCGCGAGTACTCCAAATAATATCAAATTAATTGATGGTGGAATCAAAATACCCAAAGTGCCCCCAGCCGCTATAGAGCCTAAGTAAAGTCTGCGGTCATATCCTAATTCCTTCATATTTGGGATGGCGACTGTACCGATTGTAGCAGCCGTCGCAACTGAAGAACCTGAAGTCGCCGAAAATAGGCTACATGCNGCGATATTTGTATGAATTAATCCTCCCGGAATCCTATTGACCCAGCTGTCTAGTGATTGGTACATACCCGCCGCCACTCCTGAGCGCAGTAATATTTCGCCCATCAAAATAAACATAGGGACGGCTACTAAAACAAATTCAGTCGAGGAAGACCAAAGTATTTCTCCGGATGCCGGCAGCAGAGGAAAAAAAGAGTATAGCTCTCCCAAAGAAATTCCCAGGATAACAAGCACAACCCCAACNGGCAAAGAGATAGCTAGAAGCGCTAAAAGAACTGCTACACTTAAGCTAATCATTATTACACCCGTCGCTTTTGTCAGAAACCAAACCTATTTCTTTGCAAACTGTGAGCGCATTTCCTTGAAACATCGTAATGGCGTTCCGCAAAAATAAGCCAAAACTAACAAGCGAAAATAGCGTAAGACCTGTTGCCCAAATCGCCTGAGGAATAGCTAGAGGGATATCTAAGGTCGTATTTGGCCTGGCGTTGAGTTTGGCAGAGTGTATAACAACCTTCCAAGCATAGTACGTCATACCCGAGGCCAATAAGAATAGGCTCAACATTGAAACTATGTCTAGCAACGCCTTCGTGTTCACGGATGCGAACCGATAAAATAAATCTATTCTTATATGAGACTTTTGCGCAGTGGCATATGACAGTGCGAATGCTACAGCGCATGCAAATCCATAATTAGTTAATTCAAACGAATAAAAACTGAAGTTAATGCCCAAATTTCGGCAAATGACCTCAACTGAGACAAGTACTGCAGACGCCAAAATAGTCATTCCAGCCAGCCTTGCAGAATATTTTGCGAATAAATTTATGGAATTTTGCCAGTCCAAAATTTTCAAACCTTTTTTTGCAGATAAAGAAACAATGGACGCATAATTAACGGTGAAAAGAAAATAGGAAGCTGTGCGCAAATCACAACAAGTGCGATCATCGGATCTACAACATCAATAACAGCAGCAACCATAATTGCCATATTTTTCACGCAACTTAATAAGCTAATAGCAAACGCTTTATCTGCTCCTATGCTCCAGAATGTCGCAATACTAAGCCCTAACGAGCCATAACTAATGATGGCCGCCAGGAATATTATGAGGACCAATTTGACAGGGTCGGAACGCATTACCAAGCCAATTTCGTGCATTACACCGATAGCGATTAGAGTAACCAGAACGACGGTTAGTGAATCTATCTTATCACTCCATAAATCGATATTTTTTCCTCCAATAAAAAATCTAATCAAAAGAGCAAATGATAAAGAGCCTATCAAGATGGCTGATAATCTAAAAACTAAACCACTTAATTCTACTCCATCGCCTAATGAAGGTAGGGTGGAGGTTAAAAGCCAAACTGACAGCGGTGCCATTAATGTAGTAGGTATTGACAGGCCGGTGACCATAGCTGGATCAATTCTTACAAGCAACGCAAATGCTGCTGCTGAACTTAGGGGAGGCGCGGCAGAGGCAAAAGTTAATCCTGTTACCAACCAGCCTGATAATCCTGCTAATCGACAAGCTATAAAAGTTATGCANGGCAAAATGATAAGAACAAAGACCATTGTAGTGACAACTAATAGTGGTCGCTTCAAAACAGAAAACAATTTGATGGGGTCTATTCTTAACATAGAGCTTATCGCCATAAATACTGAAATCTCAACCACATGGGGCCGGACTAGCTCAGACAGGCTAGGGAAGGTTAGCCCTAAAATTACCCCGAGGATCATGAAATGTGGTGATCTTTTGTTTAAGTATTCAAAGACTACTCGCATAAGCACGTCCAACTCCCATTTAATTTAGATAAACATTATCCGNAGCATTCGTCAATTATTTGTCCGGACAAATATTTTANGNTANAAAATTACGGAAGCAATTTGTCCTTATNAGTACAAACTTCNTCACCAGGTTATAAATCTGAGTCATTAAATATTGGTGCAACTTTAATTTATTTTCACTTCTTCATACCCAGGTGCTGAGGTAGATGTTTAAAGACTTATTCACGCCGAACAGTCTGACTGTAACTAAAGCCATCCAATGGATGNNAATTCAGTGAAACCAAAATTGGTGTGTCATCATGAGTGAGGTAGCGACGTGTCACCANAATGCTGTTATCGCTTTCAGCTTGACCAAGAATTCGTGCTAAGTGTAAATCTAATCTTCTTGACGAAATATTTTGTTGCACTTCAGCTACGTGAATATTGAAGCGATCCTCAATCAATTTATGAATAGCGCCTTTAATATTTGNAAGCTCCTGAGAAATTTCTGAAAAGTCCTGATGAATAAAAACACGGGTAGCGCAAATTATATCGTTAGACTTTGTGGTCCTAACCCCCTCTACAAGTAGCCACTCCCGACCCGGAAGTCGCCCTAGTGTATCAGCAAGCGTTTCATCTGAGATAATTCGCATCACTCGATCAATGACTAAACGCGTATCTGATGCATAGTCGTAAATTTGAGATATGGAAGTAAAAGATTGCGTGAAATCTTTGCGCTCTGAAGTTGAAATCACTTCTGTCCCTCTACCTTGACGGCGTTTTACCATACCGTCNTTTTCAAGAACCCGTAGTGCTTCCCGCGTTGTGTAGCGACTAGCCGAAAATCGTTCGCATAATTGCTGTTCTGTGGGTAAATATGTTCCAACGTTATGTTTCTTAGACAAAATCTCCAACTTTAGAGCTTCCGCAACTTTGAGATAAAGCGGAGTATTTTCCCTTTTTGTAAATTTTTTGTCAGCAGTCAATTTCTTAACCATAAGTTGAACTCCGTANGATCACTTGTGTGCCATGCGCGCGCAAGGGCAGCCCGAAACTCAGGTGCTGCAATATTGATTAGTCTTTCAGCTCGTTGCTGTACAGTTGCGTGTTTTAAATATGCAGAACCATACTCTGTTACGATGCAATCCACATCTGCTCTTGGTACTGTGACAGGAACCCCAGCGGGTAACCAGGGGATAATTCTACTTATTGTGCCACCTCGTGCGGTAGCCGGCAATGCTAAGATACTGCGGCCGTTATTGGACAATGACGACCCGCGGATAAAGTCTAAAAGGCCACCATGACCAGTGATTTGTTTTTCTCCAAGGAATTCTCCATTACCTTGTCCGAAAAGATCAACTTCAAGAATTGAATTAATTGAAACGAAACTTTCAATATTCGCGAGCTTCTTTGCACTGTGCGTAACTGAAACTGGCTGAAAAGAAACACAAGTTTCGTTTGCAATTTCACTGTAGAACTTCCTGGTTCCTAAAGCTACTCCTGTAGTCGCATGATCAAAAGAACCATTTTTCAAACATGTCAATACACCAGGAGAAAGCATACCTCCGTACAATTTAAGCGAACGATGTTCAGATAAAGACTCAAGAACCGCATTTTGAAGTTTTCCAAGACCCAGCTGAAGCGTATCTCCGTCATTAACTAGTTCAGCTACGTTCCTGCCAATAGCTTCATAAACCTGATCAATTGGTCCAAGTTTGTATTCAATCAAAGGGGATTCCACTTCAATCAGATGCTGAAACCTATCAATCGGAATGCGCGGTCCGTTAATAATATCCGGCATGGCAGGATTAATTTGACCGATAAGCGGAACGTTTGAATTAACTACACTGGGTGTAAAATCACATGATACACCAAGACCAACACTTCCATCTCGGGGTGGTGAAACTTGAAAAACTCCTCCAGACAAGCCGGCGTCTTTATTAAGCCAATTAAATGTTGTGCTATAATGCATTGGAAGTAGGCTAACTCGGTCTGCGTTTATAGCATTCTGCAGCGTGGTTGATGCAAAAATAGATAGCGCAGTCCGATCACCATTTGTTATTGAGTTGCGTATATTAACACCTGGAATCCAAACGCCGGTAAAAATTCTTTTACGAGCAAGATTTGGATCATGTTCTAAAGCATCTAGAAAAGCAGTAGGTTCACCACAGCAGCCAGCTATGTAGATTGGACCGTCACCGGAAAGACAACTTAAAGCATCAGCCCAAATTGCGTTATTCAAAATGTCCTCCAATCTCTTAATCTACAAATAAGACATAACACTGTTATATCTATCCGATCAAATTTTATCGTGCTTATTTGGGCGACTTCCGAGCAACCTTTCTAACCCGTAGTCAAGTTAAGCTAGTCTCAAAAACTGTAATTAACTAAATTCTTGAACAAACTTTATTACCCCTACTTAATTAGATTCGAATGTCTATCCTGGGTGCTAAAAATGGCTATACGAATTCTTTTTTAACATAGTTAACTTTTACCAAAATGAATTTTAGTTCCATTGGACCTAGAATACTAAATCTGAGCCATAGACATAGTCCCCGATAAGCACAGCAATGAATCCAGCTCAAAANCCAACGTTACTAAATTAATGCAAACGCTGGGAGTCTGGTCGGCCAATGCAGTTCGAAGTTATCTCTTGCAAAATCATTCGCCTCACAATCCCTGTGGCGCAACCCGGTAAGCGTCGTCTGGAGGATACAACTTGATTAGCCAATCCGGACCACCCTGCGCAACATATATTGCAGCAGCCATTGGGGCAGCAGCGCGCATAAGCGCGAAGTCATTAGGACGCAAGCTGTTAGGGGCTCGCCCCGCTAATACGATCTGTCCCAGAAACTGCCCCTGCCAGATCATTGGCGCATAGATCGCAGAGCCCATGCGTGCGGTCTTTAGGTATTGCTTGAAGCTACCCGCTTCAGCATCAGTATCCGGCAGGTATAGAGCATCACCCTTGGCTCGCACGCGGCCCGGATGACCGCCGTCTATCGGGATCATNAGACGGTTTTGTTCAGGCGGAAAACCCAGGCTGGCAGTCAGCATATGCCAGTCTTGATCTGGGGTTACGAGAAAAGCGCCGGCGACAAAGAATTGCGATACGCCTGTAGGTAGATCAAATGGACCGTCCCGATCTCCTAAGTGGTTATGAAGCGGTTTAAGCAAAGCGCGGATGGCCATTTCAGGTAACGTTTCAGTGGCTGCAGAGGCACCAGCCTGCTCTAAAAGAGANACGGTCACGGTTANTCCTTTCGGAANTCTGGTCTGCGCTTTTCGAGAAAAGCNTTATAGCCTTCGCGGAATTCTGACCCGGCAAAGGTCGCCTCNAAAGTAGCCTGNAAGTCGGGNTGGAGCGATGGCATACTNAGGNTATTNCAGATAGCTTTGATGGTGCTTAGGGCAACAGGTGCAAGGCTGACCAGATGTTCGGCCAAAGCAGTCGCATCATTATCCATCCGGTCAATTAACCCGATTTCAAGCGCCTCTTGTGCGGCTACCGAACGGCCAGTCAGCAAAAGATCTTTGGCGCGCGAAACCCCAACCTTTTCAATGAGTTGCCATGTATCAGCAGGGCTGTAAGCGAGGCCCAACTTGCTGGGAGTGATGGCAAAGGACGCGTTACTTGAGGCGATCCGGAAATCACAGGCCAGCGCCAGCCCACACCCCCCCCCATAGCAGATACCACGGATTTCGGCGATGGTTGGGCAGGGCATATCCCGCAGTCGGGCCTGCGCGACACGGACCTTGCGGTTATATTCCGCAGTACTCTCGGCCGTGCGATAGACAATTTCAAATTCACCGATATCGGCGCCGGCACAGAAGGCCTGCGCGCCATCGCCCGTCACGATCAGCACCCGTGTCTCATCCNCNATCAGCTTGTCGCAAATCCCAGGGATCGCCTCCCACATGGCTGCNGTCATNGCATTGTGCTTATCAGGACGGTCGAGGGTNAGTCGNGCGATCGGACCTGNGTTCAGCCGCAGATCACCATTTTCAAATGTCATCGTCATGCCCTGCCCCCTTCAGCAATCTCGGCCCGGGGTAGCGGTGGCCGTTCGAGGATCATGTCAGCAGCTTTCTCCACGGTCATCTTCCCGGGCATGGCCGAGGCATCCACGACCGATCTACCATCGGCCTTATACGGTAGGTAACTACAGAGTAAAAGATCGAATTCGAGACGGTCCTTACTCCCAGTTGGAATTTTGTATTGTCCGGACAATTATTGTTTTCTCGCTGGAGACCTGTCAAGCCATTTCTCTAAGCCAGTTCCCTCCGGGCTCCTTACTGGCTAACGGATTGATCATGCATTGGGCAGAGCTGGCCTACGGCAGAAAAGAATTTGACACACGGTGAAAAAGCAGTTTTATTTGTCCGGACAAGTTCAAGGCTACCCCGCTGATCCGCGGGTAGCGCACGGGAGTTCGGTCATGCGCACCTTTGTTCCACTCAACCGCAAGGATGGGATACGGCCCGCCGTTGATGAGGCATGGGCCCGCAAAGAAACGCTTGAGGAATACAAGGCTTCTGTGTGCGCCCGAAAACATCCAAGCCAGAAGAGTCTAAATGAGAAAACTATGAATGAGGTTTCGTTTGTGGGTTCCGATCAGGCGGCCTATGTCACCAGCTTGGCGATGAATATCTTAAGCGGGAAGGAGTTTCACTAATGTCATTTTCGTGGCCCGACAAGGCTCGCCTTGCTATGTCTTTCGTGATCAATATTGAGGAAGGCTCCGAGATGTCAATCGCCCGCGGGGACAAGGGCCCTGAGCCTGTCGACGAACTTGGCGTCTCCCTAAAGATCCCAATCCGGAACTATGCCAACGAAAGCAATTACGATTACGGCATCCAAGCGGGTGCGCGTAGGGTGTTCGGCGCCTTTGAAAAGGCAGGAATAAGGACGACGATCACCGCAGCTGCACAATCACTAGAGACCGCGCCCGAGCTGGCGCAAATGATAATCGCGGGTGGGCATGAGACCTGTTCCCACGGCTGGCGTTGGGTGCATCAGTTCAGCTTCGACGAAGCTCAAGAGAGGGAGTTCATTCAGAAGGCTGTCGATTCAATCGCTGCCTCGACCGGCACTCGGCCCTATGGCTGGCTGTCGCGGTATCTTCACACAGACGTCACCCGCAGGCTGCTGGCCGAGATGGGGTTCGAATATCACATGGACGACTTCTCGGACGACACGCCCCGCTGGGACGTGATTGAAACACCTAAGGGTATGACACCAATCGTGATCGTGCCCTATGCGCTCGATACCAATGATATGAAGTTCTGGCTCGCGCCCGGCTACACTCCAGAGCAATGGCTTGATTATGCCATGGCGACCTTTGACAGGCTTTACGAGGAGGCAAATGACGGTGTTGCTAGGTTGATGTCGCTGGGCCTGCATCTCCGGATTATTGGGCGGCCGGGGCGCATAGGCGCGCTGGAGCGATTCATCGCCCATGTGCAATCGAAACCAGATGTCTGGTGCGCCAGCCGGCTCGAGATTGCGCGTGCCTTCGCCAGCGCGGTCCCAGTCCCGGTGATGGCATGAGTAATCCTTTAGATCAAATCGCAGCTCACGTGGTTCGTACCCGCACGAAAGATCTACCCGAAGCAGTGATTGACCGGGTGAAAACTTTCCTTCTCGACACCTTCGGAGTCGGTATCGCCGGATCATCGGGCGCCGGGGTCTCCGAACTGATCCAAGTTGCGCGCGGATGGGGGCAGGAGACCGAGGCCAGCGTTCTGGGATCAGGCGACAGGATGTGCGCCCAGTCGGCAGCCGTCGTGAATGCCTATCAGATCCATTGTCTNGAATTCGATTGCGTCCATGAGGGCGCGGTCCTGCATCCTATGGCGACGATCCTTGGCGCTGTCATGGCATGGTCAGAGCGGCAGGCAGGCCGTGGTTCGCCTGCCACCGGCTACGACCTGATCGCAGCTCTGGCGGTAGGTGTGGATATCTCGACCATGCTGGGGGTCGTGACTGATGCGGAGTTACGTTTCTTTAGGCCTGCTACTGCGGGTGGTTTTGGCGCGGTCGCGGCTATCGGCCGGCTGGCAGGCTTTGACGAAACCCTAATGAAGGACGCCTTCGGTGCGCAGTACTCTCAGACGAGCGGGACACTTCAGCCGCATGTTGAAGGCTCGCCCATGCTTGGCATGCAGGTAGGCTTCAACGCCCGCGCGGCCATTGTGTCTTGTGACCTGGCAACCGCCGGTTTCCGTGGGCCGCACGACATTCTTACCGGGCAATACGGATACTTTCGCTTGTTCGAACAGGACAACCAGAATATCGACGCCTTTCTGCCAACGCTCGGGCGCCACTGGCAGATGCTGCATATGTCGCATAAGCCCTTCCCGTCCGGCCGCCTGACCCATGGGGCAGTCGATGGTCTTGGCCAGTTGATGGCCCAGCATGACTTTGCACCAGATGACATCGCCTCAATCATTGCGCGGGTCCCACCGTTAAATCACCGACTGGTTGGACGCCCGCTGATAGACGCGCCTGAGCCCAACTACGCGAAGTTGTGTCTTGCCTTTGTCGCAGGCGTATTTCTTGCGCGTGGAGGAGTAAATGTACCCGACTTCCTCGGGAAAGACAATCTGCAGGATCCGGACGTTCATCGCTATGCGCGGCTCGTGCAGGTCGAGAAGGACGACAATCCCGACCTCAACGCACTGGATCCCCAACAGATCACCGTGACACTGAAAGACGGCCAAAAATATGTCTGTGACCTGCCTCATGTTTATGGCCACCCTGACAATCCGCTGACTGCCGAGGAGAATATCTCGAAGTTCCGACGGTGCGCGGGCTATGCCGCCCAGCCGCTGCATACGCCGGCGCAAGATGCGCTCATAGCAACCATCGCCGATCTGGAGTCGGTCGATGACATAGCCCAGCTAATGCGCCTCTCGACAGGAGATGTCTCGTGATCCCGCACCGATCGCTCCTGTTCGCACCGGCCAACCGGCCCGCCATCCATTCTAAAGCGCTTGCCTCGGGGGCGGACATTGTCTGCCTTGATCTCGAGGATGCCGTGCCGCCCGCGGAAAAATCTGCAGCGCGCAAAAATGCTGTACCCTTCCTTATGGATACGCCAGGGCCAGAACGAGCCGTCCGGATTAACGGGCTGCACAGCGTCGACGGTTTGCGTGATATCATGACACTTTTGGATGCGCAGCCTACAGGTGGGACGATCTTTCTGCCCAAAGTCGCCACCGCCGATGAGGTGAACATGACCTCTGATCTGATCGATGAAGCGTCCGTCCCTTTGCGCATCGCCGTTCTTATCGAGAGCCTTGAAGGCCTACATAATGTTACCGGGATCCTGAGTGCGTCGTCCCGCATATCCTTTGTCATGTTCGGCGCGGTCGATTACGCGGCCGAACTGGGCGTCGAGGTGGAACCCGAGCCGCTATTCCATGCGCGTACAACGCTGGTCCATGCNGCNAAGCTTGCCGGCGTNGATCTTCTGGACGCNCCCTGTCTGGCATTCCGCGACGANATGGCAGTCGTCGCAGAGNCGGAGTTGGCCAAGTCNCTTGGGTTTGCCGGCAAGGCAGCGCTCCATCCCNGCAATNTCGCGACGCTCAACACCATCTTCAGCCCATCGGCGCANGAAATCGCCCATGCCGAGAAAGTCGTNGANCTTTTCAANGCCAGTCCAAACGGGCTGGCGGTNCTCGATGGCAAGCTGATCGAAAAACCTGTCGTCCGCTCATCACAGCGCATTCTTGCGCTACGNGATGCGCATACTCTACAATTCTCGAAACAATCTGAATGAAAGTTAAGTTTATGTCCCAGAATACTAAAAACGTTGGTGCAAATAGATATCGTGAATCCTTTGGCCGNTATTTTGAAGATTTTAACANTGGCGACATCTATGAGCATCGCCCCGGTCGGACACTGACAGAGACAGACAACACCTGGTTCACCCTTCTCACCATGAATACCCACCCGATGCATTTCGATGCCGAATATGCCAAACATTCTGAGTTTGGAAAGTGTATTATATGTTCGCCACTTACAGTTGCGNTAATGGTGGGCATGAGTGTGACAGACGTNAGCCAGAAGGCCATTGCCAATATGGGATGGACTGATATCCGGATGACGCACCCACTNTTTGCGGGTGACACCTTACTATCGGAAAGTGANGTTATGGCCAAACGCGAAAGCAAGTCGCGCCCAAACGCTGGCCTCGTCACNGTTAAGACCAGAGGCTTTAACCAAGATGATGTGCTTGTCTGTGATTTTGAACGAACAATTCTAATCCCAAAGCGGGGTGAAGGCGTCGAAGACAAAACAAACTATTAAANCGGAGAAGATAATGAATGCAGAGATACAAACCGACTGGACAGCCGATGATGAAGGCGCAATACTCGAAGTGATCGANAAATGGGTCGAGGGGGAGGTCCGACCGAGAGCNCTCGAACACGATCAAAATGANACCTATCCACAAGAGTTAGTCGAGCAGATGAAGGAGCTTGGACTGTTTGGCGCAATCATCTCNCCCAANTATGGAGGCCTTGGTCTACCTGCNTCAACCTATGCNAAAATCGTGGTGAAAGTCGCAAGCGTTTGGATGGCTCCNTCAGGAATTTTCAATTCTCACCTCATCATGGCTTCAGCCATTGANAGGGCGGGCACTGAAGAGCAAAAGACCGCATGGTTACCNAAGATGGCTACNGGCGAATTGCGTGGTGGAATCGCACTGACAGAACCAAATGCTGGNACCGACCTGCAAGCAATCCGTACCAAGGCCGAAAAAACTAACGAGGGCTATCGTCTTAACGGTACTAAGACGTGGATCACCAATTCTCTCCATGGCAACTGTTTAATGATACTGACCAAGACCGATACTGACGCTAANCCACCTCATAAAGGCATGAGCGCATTTCTAGCNAAAAAGGNCGAAGGTTATGAGGTATCAAAAAAACTTAAAAAACTNGGCTATCGCTCGATTGATTCCTGCGAGTTGCTGATNGATAATAAGCTAGTGCCGCATGATGCNCTGCTTGGAGGGATTGAAGGACGNGGGNTGCAGCAAGTGCTGGGTGGCCTGGAANTGGGCCGGATCAACGTCGCAGCTCGGGGAGCGGGAATCGCTGAAGGCGCTCTGATGCTAGCCACCCGTTATGCCCAAGAGCGCCAGACCTTTGGCAAGCCNATTGCCGAGCATCAGGCGATCCAGCTAAAGTTGGGCGAAATGGCCAGTAAGGTCGCCGCGTCAAAGCTGCTGGTCGAAGATGCTGCCAATAAATATGANAGCGGCCAACGCTGTGATATGGAAGCCGGGATGGCTAAATATTTCGCAACTGAAACCGGGGTATTTTGTTCACAAGAGGCGATGCGGATTTTTGGTGGATATAGCTATTCGACCGAATATGAGATCGAACGCTNTTACCGAGACGCAATGCTGATGTGCATTGGTGAGGGAACCAACGAAATGCAACGGATCATNGTAGCCAAGCAATTGATAAAGCGGAATCCGATCTAATGTCTNAGATTTCTGAGGCGCCCCTGACAGGCACCCGCGTTCTCTCAGTTGAGCAATATGGCGCNGGGCCATTTGCCTCCATGTATCTCTCCGACATGGGCGCCGAGGTAATCAAGATCGAAAGCCCAAGTACCGGGGGCGACAGCAGCCGGGCCTCAGGTCCTCATTTCCTGGGCGAGGGCGACAGCCACTTTTTCCANACCTTCAATCTCGGCAAGAAGAGCNTTGATCTCGANCTGCGCCAACCGCGCGGCCGCGAAGTCCTGCACAGATTGGTAGGTTCTGCCGACGCGGTACTGAACAACCTGCGCGGCGATCTTCCCGGGCGGCTTGGCCTGACGTATGCCGATCTGGCGCCGCATAATCCGCGCATCGTCTGCACCCATCTGTCAGGCTATGGCCGGGTGGGCGACCGAGCAACATGGCCCGCCTATGATTACCTGATGCAGGCCGAGGCGGGGTTTCTGTCGCTTACAGGTGAACCCGATAGTCCGATGACACGTATGGGCCTTTCGATCGTTGATTACCTCACTGGAATCACTACCGCCTTTGCGCTAACAGCAGCATTGGTAGGAGCATTGCGGACAGGCAAGGGCCGCGACGTGGACGTGACCCTTTATGACGTCGCCATGCATCAGCTGACTTATCCCGCCACATGGTATTTGAACGAGGCCGATGTGATCGAACGCCGGCCCCGTAGCGGGCATCCCTCTGTCGTGCCATGCGAAGTCTTTCCTACCGCCGACGGCAATATCTTCGTAATGTGCGTCCTACCAAAATTCTGGATTAAGCTGTGCGAGGTTCTGGGCCTGCCAGGGCTACCCGAAGACCCGCGCTTTGCAGGACCGCGTGACCGATTTGAAAACCGCGATGCGCTGGCGGCACTACTGGACGCAGCATTTGCAACGCGCAGCACATCGGACTGGATGTGCCAGTTTTCCGGGCAGATTCCGGCAGCACCTGTTCTCACACTACCTGATGCGCTCGACAATCCCTATTTCGCTTCGACGGGCGGGATACAGGAGGTCTCGCACCCTGACCGGCCGGGCCTGCGCGTCCTTTCCAGCCCGATTCGGCTTGATGGCAAGAGGGCGCGCGCAACTCCTGCCCCGAAACGCGGCGCCGATACCGATGCAATCCTGCGCGAGGCCGGGTTCGTCCCCGATGACATAGCGGAATTGCGCTTAGAAAAGGTGATCTGACATGAAGATGGAGGGATATCGCATCCTCGACCTGAGCCTGTTTCTCCCTGGCCCAATGCTGACCCAGGTTCTAGCCGATCATGGCGCAGAGGTCATCAAAATCGAGCCGCCGACAGGCGAGCCCGTCCGGAAGGTCGGCTATGTGGAGGGTGATGCAACAACATGGTTCCGGAACACGCATCGCGGCAAAAAATCGGTCGTTCTGAACCTCAAGGATGCAGAGCATCACGCGATCTTTCTAGACCTTTGTCAAACCGCTGATGTTATCATCGAAGCGTTCCGGCCCGGCGTTGTGGACCGTCTGGGCATAGGCCCAGACGCGGTGATACAGATCAATCCGCGCGCAGTCTATTGCTCGATCGCGGCCTTCGGCCAGACCGGGCCAGAAGCGAAGCGCCCCGCGCATGACGTTTCGATCGAAGCATTAGCAGGCGTGGTCTCACTTAATCTGGGACNGGACGGACANCCGGTGAACCCGCACATCCCCGTGGCNGATCTCGCGGGATCGATGACNGCGCTAGCNGCNATNCTCATGGCGCTNTTGCGGCGCGAAAAGACCGGCAAGGGCGACGTGATCGACATTTCGATGCAGGATTCGACAATGGCCTGGCTGCCCAATGTANTTGGTCCCGTCTTTGCCGAAGATCGCGCACCAGTCGTCGCCAACGAGCGCAGTTTTGGCGGCTACGCCCTATTTTCGATCTACGAAACTGCGGACGGACGNNACCTGACGCTAGGCGGAGTTGAGCCTAAGTTCGCCCACAACCTGCTNAACGNTCTGGGTAGGCCTGACCTGATCNACGCTGCTACGAGCCCACCGGGNCCNACGCAGCAACCCGTCAAAGCTTTTCTGCGCGAGACCTTTATTACCGAAACTCTGGCCCACTGGACTGAGTGGTTCGACGGTCGCGATGTTTGCTTTGCGCCAGTGCTNGATCTGCANGAGGCGTGGCACTCGCAACAAGTNAGCGCCCGAGAGATGCTTATGCTCGACACAAAAGGCAACCACCATATTGGTACACCTATCAAGTATCGCGACGAACCAGGAACGCCCAATCTTAGCTTGCCCGAACTTGACGAACATGGCCCCGAAATCCGGGCAACTACGCATCGCTGACCCAATATTTTGTGTGGCGCTTTGGCGGTATTNACTAGCTTTTTNCTCTAATGCCTTTCACGCTAAAATTTTTCATTATCAAGAATCCACGTTGCCTTGGGTATTTCCAACAAGCTCTGGCAAACCGTCAAAGATCATGCCGCTGTTAAAACTGAGACGTTTAGGTTGATTTTCCCGAGATGAAGACCCCAGTAAAAGAAACACCTTGACAAAGCTATCGCTGGGTTACGACCTAATCTAGCATCTCAATTTAATCGGCTATGCACCTAACCAGAAGAATACACTATTGGAATTGACGGCCGCGGCAACAGCTTTAGACTTTAGATAGTTATTGATGTCCCTTCACCTTCTTACTGCATCAGTTCTTGTTTTCCGGTTTCCATACAGGCGGTAAGTCTTGCATCAATTTGCCCATGGCGATTAAGCGAAGATCGCCCTGCTTTGGGCTAATGATTTGAGCGGCGCAAGGCAACCCGCCATCTCGAGCAGTTAGCGGCAGGGTAAGTGCGGGAGCGCCAGCCACGTTAGCGAGTGCGGTAAAATCGGCTTGGCCTGGTGGTGCAGACGTGTGATGAGAAAAGGCTCGTTGGGGAGCTGTCGGCAGAATGATCCCATCCAGCCCTTGGATTGCGACCTCGAAAGCTGTAGTGAGCTGTTGAAACTGTTGATATGCTCTCTCGACTCGATCTGCCTTGGCACGCCTACCGTAAGTAAGCATCGTACGAAAGCTATCNGAAAGGCCTGGTTCATCAACCGCCTCTCCAAGGACTTCCGCGCATTCAACTTCAGAGATTAAAAGTCCAGCACGGCGCAAGGCCGCCGGTGACCAGCCCACTACTGAAGTAGGTACCAGTGTGGCGCCTGCATTGGTGAGACTAGCTGCGAAATCAGCGAAGGCATCTAGCACGACAGGTTCGCATTCGCTCAAAGCGGCGGCATCGAGAATACCAAACCGCAGACCCTCCAAAGATTTGGTTGATATTTCAATGTCTTGGGAAATAGTGCTCGTGGGATCTACGGGATCTGGCCTGCTGAGCGCTGCAAACACATAACCCAGCGTGACCGGATCTCGCGCAAGGGGACCGATCGTATCAAGCGTCCATGACAGATGGGTCAGCCCGGTGGCCGGAACCTGCCCCCGTGTCGGTTTCAGCCCCCAAAGACCACAATAGGCCGCAGGGATGCGCACCGATCCCATCGTGTCGGTGCCCAGCGTGACNGGCACGAAGTCAGCGGCAATTGCCGCCGCTGACCCACCGCTTGACCCGCCGGGCGTGTAGCCCTCCTTCAACGGGTTCATGCAACGCCCCCAGAAGGGGTTGTCCGTCGTCGCACCAAGCGCACCCTCGTGCATGTTTAGCGTCCCGATCAGAACCATGCCAGCGGCTCGCATCCGCGCCACGACGGTTGCATCCCGAACCGCTGGCGTATCGAACGCCATGGTCCCACTCCATGTCGGGAGACCCGCAACGGCAAGGTTGTTCTTTACCGCGAAGGTCATACCATCAAGCGGGCCATATAGGCGACTATCTCTCCGGCGTTGGTCGCTCGCCTCTGCATCGGACAAAGCGCTATCCCGCAACGTGGCGACGAAGGACCGAATGTCACCGTCGCGTTCGGTGATACGCGCGAATGCCTCTTCGACGCGGGCAACCGCCAGACCGGTGGTCACTTTCGTCACGTGGTCTCGCGCGTGATCAGGCGGATAGGCTTCTGGCGTTTCTCTATCTGGGTCAACTCCGCCAGGCAGCCTGGACCGGCCAATTCAACCCCGATCTCTACCCCAAGCCGCTGCTTCAAAAGCGCCTCGTAACTGACAACGCTGCGGCTGGTGTCACCCATGGTCTCAATATGCACGACCATCTCGTCGCGCCCATCACAACGGGTAACGATACAGACGTAATCGTTCAGAAGATCAGGATCGCTCTCGGTCAGGATCACGCCTAGACCAGTGGGATAGATGTTGATGCCACGCAGCTTGACCATGTTGTCGCTTCGGCCCTGAAATCCCACGATCCGTCGGAACGTCAGGCCACTGGGGGATGCATCTGTCTTGAAGGCCGAAACGTCATGAGTGTTGAACCGGATGATCGGGAAGACGTCGTCTTTGTAGAGGCAGGTTACGACCATATCGCCGCTTTCGCCATCCGGAACAGGCTCTCCGTGGTCTACATCAAGTATCTCAAGAAATTGTGCATCCTCCTGAACATACATCCCCGCATGATCCGGCCCTTCTCCCGCAATGGCTCCGGTATCGCCGACCCCATACCAGTCAAAGACCTCTGCCCCGCCCCACGCGCGGGAAATCGTCTCGGGCGCCTCAGAGCCCATATGGCCAGAGATTACGCGGATGTCGATGTCGCGGCCGGGCTCCAGCCCCTCTTTGCGGGCCACGCCCGACAGATAAGTGATGTAATCACCAAAGCCGATGATCGCTGTCGCCCCGAAGTCCTTCATCAATTGGACCTGATTGGCCGAGCGCGTCTCAATCCCCGTCCCGGCCGACAGAAGCTGCGCCCCCGTCCAATGGATCACGCTTTCGCGAACGTAATGCCCCCCATTGACCATTCCGTGACCATAGACCGAATGAATCACGTCCTCCTGGCGAATGCCCTGCATGGCATAGAAACGTGCCAGCAGGAGGTTCTGGATCTCCCTGCTTTTCGGCCCAAACAAGAGCGGTTGGGGCCGACCGGTCGTCCCACTCGTGGTCTGGAAGACAAGCGGAGGACGGTCCTCAGGCGCATAGGTATCGAGCCCGTGGAAATCACCAATCGGAGGGTGTGCTTCGACACTCGCCATCAGGTCTTCTTTCGAATAAGGTGGCAGCTTGCCAATATCCTTGATAGACTGAATGTCGTCGGGCGTAATCCCAGCCTCGCCCCAGTGCCGCTGATAGAATGGGATCTTCCACGCGAAGGCCACGACCCTGAGAAAACGGTCGTTCTGAAGCGCATGCAGCCTATCGCGCGGCATTCGGGCAATCTCGCTTTCGAATTGTTCGGGGCGGCCATACTCCAAGATCATCTTATCGTAGTTCATGGCATCAAAGTAGGATTGATTGGACATTACTCTTCCTTGGTTAAGGGCGCTGGGAGAGATGCCAGCATAGTCCGCAGCGCAAAGGCGCCATTCTGAGTATCAAGAGCTGCGGATTGTAACGGTACAGGCTCAATATCTGCGGCTTTAGCCAGCATATGAAATTTAGCTATAATCGCTTCGGCGGGCATCGGATTTTCGGTATCGCCCCAAGCATCAGGTATATGCATTGCGGTCTCGTTGCTTTGGGTTTCTACACTAACCCGCGCTCCGAAATGCGCGGGATAGGCTGAGGTCATCGACGGATTTTCGACAACCTTACAGATTTGGCGAATTTTAGCGTATTTAGGGAGGTCAAGTGCCGCAGTCTCGAAACCAGAAAGCGTTGGTGGGCCATCCACCAGAGCTAACGCGACAGAATGCTGCAGACTAAACCGTGCAGCTGCTGGGTCTGTAGGTGCAACTTGATCACAGAACAGGACGGCATCGGCGTAGGTCTCGATCACGATCTTTCTAGGCGTGCCCACCACATCGTCCGCTAAGGCCAGGGCAGCATCAATTGCAGCATGGGTGTGTCTACACGCAGGCCATGGCTTGAATGAAGTAGAAAGCAGCGCCCAAGGCTCAGATTGTAGCAAAGCATCGGGGTTACCACCCGGCGCGAGACCAGCGTAGAAGCCTTGCGCTCCTTCTAAGATGCGGAGTGGGCCAGCGATCCCAGCCTGAGCTGCCAATGCAGCCTGGACACCACGCCGGGCCGCCTCNGCCACGTGCAAATGCTTTGTAGCCCCTGGCTCGTTACGGCATTCCCATAGGCCTCCAGAAGTNGAGAGAGCATGNGCCATTGCCCATTGGGTACGATCTTTATCAAGCCCNAGCATCCATGCCGCTGCNACCGCTGACCCAAGNCCACCACAGGTTGCGGTATTNTGGAANTGGGCGTAGTGCAATGGCCCGACAGATTTGCCCAGACGCACCATCGCCTCATAGCCGCGCAGAGCGGCTTCGAGCGCTCGGGTCNCGTTTNNTAATGTAACGGTGGCCANAACNGCAGGCCAAATTACTGGACCAGGGTGAAGGATGGCGGTACGGTGCACATCATCCATCTCAAGTANGCTTCCGAAGCTTCCCAAGGCAAAAGCGTATTCTGGTGTGCTNCGCCCGCTAGGCGCAAGNGGATGTCCAACAGTTGCACTTGCACGNGCCATCGCCCGTCCCAAAACAGTGTCTGCACCTGCCANTGCGCANCCCANCCAGTCCAGTANATGGAGTGCCGCTGCTTCCTTNTCGTTTNGCGATGGNTCTAGTTTTATTATCTCAAGCAATTTGCCGGTCAGCGAAGCTTGGACGCAAGATAGCTCAGACATGCGAAACGTGATTCCCNATTAATTTGTCCGGACAAATTGTAATTGGTTCCATCNTATAGGCAAGTATAAATGCGGCTTGCGTTTATTCATGATNGCACCACACNACTTTAAGCGCGGCGTATGAAACGCTTAAAACCACTAGACTTTGCAAGAACCCCACTCGGACCGGTTGATAATATTATGCGAATGCATTCTTTACGACCTAGCACAATGAACGGTCATATTGTTCTATGCCGGGCCTACCTTAACGATAATCAAAAATATAAATTCCCTATATCGAAAACCGACGGATCAAAGAAATCAAGTCTCCCCTTATTTTACAACTCGGTCCAGCCGCACTCACTGATGGACTTGACCGCATTGTTGAGGCACTGACTTTCCAGAAGGTATTTTGACTTATAATGAAAAAATATGAGCATCGGCTAAAATCAAAATATTGACATTTTTTTATGTAAAATATATTTAACATTATGTAAATAATTTTTAACATCTGGATTCAAAAAATGTCTCATGAAGAAAAAAATACCATCCTTCAAATTATTATCGGCACTGCTATCAATATTTGGCTAATTCTCGAAATAAAGGAGCTCTACTCAAAGGGTTTTATGGAAGGTCCATCAGCTATTCAAATTTGGGCAGAAGCTGTTTTTTGGATCATAATTATTACCATTGTAGCGGGCATTAGTTTGACCGTCATAGGAACTGTCATTTTCTCAGTAATTGAAAAGGTTATTTTCGGCGAAGCAGATTACAGTTTTATATCAGATGAACGAAACAAAGCGATTGCATCAACTGGTGATAAAATCACTTTATCTATCATTTGAGCGGGTTTTATCGTACTTATTCTAGGTCTTAAATTTGGATACGAACCTATAAATTGTCTCATTTTGCTAATGTTTTGCTTCTTGTTGGGAGGCCTCGCTGGAGAGGTGGCAAAATTAGCCCGCTACCGTATGAGCTTTTAAATGGCAAACAGACCTACAATCACAAACAATATCCGACATTTACGTTTTACTTCAAACGAAATGTCCCAGAACACTCTTGCAAGCAGGGTGGGCGTAACACGCCAAACTATCGCCACTATTGAGAAAGCAAAATATTATCCTACGCTTGAGCTAGCTTTCCTTATCGCTCGAGTGTTTAATAAAGAAATAAGCGACGTGTTTAAATTCGAATTTGAAAATTAAAGAATACAAAAAACCTATTTTCTAGAGTTCCATAAACTCCAAAAAGTAAAAGTGCTCCAAATGTCCTAACAAAACATTGCGCTGGCATAATAATCTAAACAACTGTCACTCTTGATCCAAATTTGCCGCTGCGATTACTGTCTTTTCATCATTAGACGACTTCAACTTTACAGTTGCCCTTTTGACGCCACCAGCCTCAATCTGCGCAATTTCACCCAAAACAGGTTCATTGCTTAAACCACTTGGTGCGCTGGTCCAAGGCTCTATGGCCAAATGCGTATCACCCCGCGATGCGCCATTGTTGATAAGATACCAAAGGCACGAAAAGGTAGTGCGATCGAACGTCATGCTCAGCGCACCGTCATAATCTGCCAGCACGAAACTGTTTCCCTTGTCAGTATCCAGATAATGAAGTGCTAAGCTACGCTCGTCAGAAAGAAAGGGTTGCCGCATATCAACGCCCCTATGATGGGGCCATTGGAATGTCTCGCCCTCTTCTCCAAAAGCTCCACCTATCCATTCGTCCACCAGAGCGTTCTTGGAAGGCAGAATAACACGGGACTGGGGCGTCACTGCAAATACTGGATGGATGCCCCATTGGAAACGGAAGGGCATTGTGCCAATATTTTTGATTTCATACTCAAAAACAACTTCATCGCTATCTTGTTGCAGCGTGATAGTACGTGAAAAATGTGCTGGTGTTATG
>PBLM01000013.1 GCA_002721775.1 Rhodospirillaceae bacterium
CATCAGGCGCTAGAACGTGCCGGTGTACGGCATGGATTCTTCACCCGCAAGGGCGGCCTGTCCACAGGGATTTATGACAGCCTGAATTGTGGGCTGGGATCAGATGATGACACAAAAATGGTGCGAGCCAACAGAGGCCGCGTTGCCGCTACAATGTGGCTTGAACTGACACAGATGGCCGGGCTGTATCAGATTCACAGCCCGAAATGTGTGACCCTGACTTACCCTGGCCCTTACAGAGACCGACCACAGGCAGATGCGTATGTCACCGCCCTGGCCGGCACCGGGCTGGCCATCCTGACCGCAGATTGTCTGCCGGTATTGTTTTGTGATCCGAAGGCAGGCGTTATCGGGGCGGCGCATGCAGGCTGGCGCGGGGCTATGGTCGGCGTTATCGAAGCTACGGTTAGCGCGATGCAGAGCCTAGGCGCAACACCAGATCACATCGTGATGGTGATCGGCCCCGGAATCCAACAAATCAGCTATCAGGTCGGCCCTAAACTGAAAGTAGAGATTACCGCTCGGCATCAGACAGCGGAAACTTGTTTTACCACCGATCCCTCAGTCCCAGAAAAATGGCTGTTTGACTTGCCTGGCTTTGCCCTGCAACGCAGCAAGGAAGCTGGTCTCAGCCAGGTTTATGATTGTGGACTGAATACCTATGATAAAGATGAGCTGTTTTTCAGCCATCGCCGCGCTACCCACAGGTCAGAGCCGGATTCAGGACGTCTAATTTCTGTGATCACGCAAAGCTAGAAAGACAAATAAGAGAGAGTCATGCCGCATTTATGGATATTTTTAGGGTTGCTAATAGTCGGGCTAGTCACCTCTTGCGTGATGGTGTAAGGGAATGTTCCCTTTTTTGCCTTGCGATTAGCGGGTCAGATTGCTATCACAACCCCATGAGCGTTCAGCCATCGGTGTTGTGCAAACAGGACCGTAATGCCCTAGTTGTCCCGAGTAACAAATAACAGGCTGCTGCGATGAAGATCATGTCCGGCAATTCCAATCGTCCCCTAGCTGAGGCTATTGCTGCCTATCTGGATATGCCGCTGACACGCGCTGATGTAAAACGCTTCGCTGATATGGAAGTGTTTGTCGAAATTCAGGAAAATGTGCGGGGTGAGGATGTGTTTGTGGTGCAGTCCACATCCTACCCGGCAAATGATAATGTGATGGAACTGCTTGTTACGCTGGATGCACTGCGGCGCGGTTCTGCCCACCGCGTGACAGCCGTACTGCCTTATTATGGTTATGCGCGGCAGGATCGCAAATCAGGCCCACGCACGCCAATCTCTGCCAAGCTGCTGGCCAATCTGATCACGACAGCTGGAGCTGACCGGGTGCTGACAATTGATTTGCATGCCGGCCAGATTCAGGGGTTTTTCGATATCCCAACAGATAATCTGTTTGCTGCCCCTGTGTTTACAACTGCTCTTAAAGAAAAATACGAAAATGGCAATCTGATAGTGGTCAGCCCTGATGTTGGAGGGGTAGTCCGGGCACGGGCGCTGGCAAAACGGGTGAATGCAGACCTAGCCATTATTGATAAACGCCGGCCAGAAGCTGGAGTGTCTGAGGTGATGAATATCATTGGTGATGTGGATGGCCGACATTGTATCATGGTTGATGATATTGTCGATTCAGGCGGCACTTTATGCAACGCTGCCAGGGCACTGATGGATGCTGGTGCGTTAAGTGTGGATGCGTATGTCACTCACGGAGTCTTGTCTGGTGGGGCGGTTTCACGCATCGCGTCAAGCCCTCTCTCATCACTTGTCACAACAGATTCGATACAGGCCACAGAAGCGATGCGGGTAGCACGGAATATCAGGCAGATTTCAATTGCTCCGCTACTAGGTGAGGCAATCATGCGGATCAATAAGGAAAAGTCTGTCTCCAGCCTGTTTCAATAGAAACAGCAGCACACCCACGGCATCGATTTTTCTTGATATTTTCCCCGGTTCAGCCTAAAGAGGGTTCATTGCGTCGCTTGCACCCCTGGAGGCAAGGGCGCATGTTTTTTTAAAACAAATAAAAAGACAAGGATGACAACAATGTCAGAAATTACTTCTATTGACGCAACTCTGCGTTCTCGGGTCGGTAAGGGGTCCGCCCGTGCGGCACGCCGCGCAGGCAGGATTCCCGCCGTTATCTATGGCGATAAAAAAGCACCACTCAGTATTGAGATGGAAGAGCGGGTGGTCCGCAAAGTGATTCACGAGCCAGGCATTTTCGGTCGCCTATTGGAGGTTAATGTCGAGGGCGAAACCACAACCGTGCTGACTCGTGATATTCAGATGCACCCTGTTACAGATGAGCCGCTGCATCTTGATATGCTGCGAGTCGGCAAATCGTCAAACGTTGCTGTTGGCGTGCCTGTTGAGTTTATTAATCATGAAAAATCACCTGGACTAAAGCTTGGCGGCGTGCTTAACATTGTCCGTTTTGAGGTTGAGCTCAACTGTCCCGCAGGGAATATTCCTGAGAAGATTGTGGTTGACTTGGATGATGTTAAAATTGGGGATTCAATCCATATAAGCGCAATTACATTGCCAGAGGGTGTCACCCCTACCATTNCCGANCGTGACTTTACTGTTGCCACCNTGCAGTCACCAGGNGGNGGNGTGAANAANGANGATGAAGANGNCGAAGAGNNNGCAGCNGANGGNGAAGAGGCAGACAGCAGAAGNCNGCGNGGAATAAGCCTCNCCNATNAANNNGCTNCAGAGCCNCTATGCATNAATAGNCCAGACNNNANCNGNNCGTCTGGCCTTACCTTATCCTTTACGATAAAGAAGNGTCACCACAAAGAAGAGGACAGAGAATGCTGTGGGTAGGTCTGGGGAATCCAGGACGGGGGCATGCCAGCAACCGGCATAATGTTGGATTTATGGCGCTTGACCAGATTGTCCATGATCACGGCTTTTCNGACTGGAAAGTGACTGCTTCATCTGCTGTTAGCGAAGGCCGTATCGGACCAGTAAAAATAAGGGCCTTAAAGCCTCTATCCTTTATGAATAAATCTGGCATGCCAGTAGCCAATCTTGCTCACTATTACAATCTGCATCCAGACCAAGTCACCGTTTTTCACGATGAGATCGATTTGGGGGAAGGCCGGTGCCGGGTCAAACAGGGTGGCGGTCATGGCGGCCACAATGGATTACGCGATATTGACCGCCATATGGGAACGGATTACTGGCGGGTGCGTATTGGTGTAGACCGACCTGATCACAAGGATGACGTGAATAAATGGGTGCTGCAGAATTTCACCTCAGCTGAACATATAGGATGGTTGGATAGGTTGCTAGCTGCAATCAGTGACGAGGCAGAACGCTTGNNCGTTGGTGACCCACAGGNTTTTGCGTCCCGTGTAGCCTTTCTGGCCCCCGCCCCTCAGAATGATGAGAAACNAGATGAAGATAAGACAGACAAAGGTTAAGGAGCAGGCAATTGGGATTTAACTGCGGAATTGTGGGGTTGCCAAATGTAGGCAAGTCAACCCTGTTTAATGCACTGATCAAGACAGCCGCGGCAGATGCTGCAAATTACCCGTTCTGCACGATTGAGCCAAATACAGGCCGGGTCGCTGTACCTGACCCACGGCTCAACCAAATTGCTGAGCTGGCAAAATCAGATGAAGTGATCCCTGCATTTCTGGAATTTGTCGATATTGCTGGCCTAGTGCGCGGCGCCGCCAGTGGTGAGGGGCTGGGCAACCAGTTTCTGGCCAATATCCGTGAAGTTGATGCGATTATCCATGTGCTGCGCTGTTTTGAGGACAGTNACATCACACATGTTGAAAATTCAATAGATCCTATCCGTGATGCAGCAACTGTTGAAACTGAATTGATGCTGGCTGATATGGACAGTCTGGAACGCCGGATGGCAGCCCTAACCAAGAAAACCAGAGGCGGGGATAAACAGGCGGCAGCTGACCTCGTGCTGATGGAAAAACTATTTGCGGGCTTATCAGACGGGTTGTTAGCACGTGCGGTCAGCGGATTAAAAGACACTGAAACCCTGCGCCTACCGCAGTTGCAGTTACTGACCGCAAAACCAGTTTTGTATGCCTGTAATGTAGCTGAAGAAGAGAGCGCAACAGGTAACAGGCTCTCTGCAAAAGTTGCTGAAAAAGCGGCAGAAGAAGGGGCAGCCTACGTGATTGTGTCTGCCGCGATTGAAGCTGAAATTGCCACATTATCTGATGAGGAAGCAGAAGAGTTCATTTCTGATNTNGGGCTGAAAGAGCCGGGCCTGAACCGACTGATCCGCGCAGGATATGACCTACTCGATCTGCTGACCTTCTTTACTGCTGGCCCGAAAGAAGCCCGGGCCTGGACCGTGCGCAATCCGGCGACCGCGCCAATGGCAGCTGGTGTCATTCATACCGATTTTCAGCGCGGCTTTATCCGGGCAGAGACTGTGGGCTTCAATGATTATATAGCCTATCAAGGTGAGGCCGGCGCAAAAGATGCTGGTAAGCTGCGGATTGAAGGCTCAGATTATCCNGTTAAAGACGGNGATATCTTTCATTTCCGCTTTAACGTGTGAGGTAGCGGTAAAAAAGTGATAGTGACCGTTCGTTTAAAACCCTTTCAGAAAGAAGGCGCGAGCCCCGCTAGCCTTTTTTCACATCTGCCCAGATGAANCGCATTGCGCCAAAAGATAGTCCTGATAACATCACCAAGAAGATCATTACAGANACACCTAGGCGTTTGCGTTCTTCCATAGCTGGTTCAGCTGTCCAAGCCATAAAATTCACCAAATCCTCGGCGACCGCATCTATGGATGTGTCTGCACCATCCGCATATTCCACATCATCACCATAAAGCGGCTGTGGCATCGCGATCATGTGACCTGAATAAGCGGCATTATAATACATACCTTCAGGCACGGCTGTTCCGTCTGGTGCATCTTCATATGAGGTAAGGAGCGAATACAGATAATCGGCCCCGTTAGCCCGGGCTTTGACAATCAAAGACAGATCCGGCGGATAGGCCCCATTATTCGCTGCCCGTGCCGCCAGCTCATTTGGATAGGGAGCAGGAATGCGATCGGCAGGAATGCCGTTACGCATAAACATCTCGCCTTCATCATTAGGCCCGTCCATTACCTCATATTCAGCGGCAATGGCTTTGATCTCAGTTTCGTTGTAGCCAAGGTCAGCTAAATTGCGGAAGGCAACGTAATTCATTGAATGACAGCCCGCACAGACTTCCTTATAGGCCTGAAAGCCACGTTGCATGGACGCTTTGTCAAAGGTCCCGAATGGCCCTGAAAAAGACCAATCTCCTTGCCTCAAATACACGTCACCGCCACCGGCTGCTAGAACGGGAAAGCTTACAGACGCGGTGATGACAGCAGCCGCAAATGCCAAACCGCACTTTTTCATTCCACTTTCCTTTTTGGAGCAGCTGCCGCACCNGCCATGGCCCCGGAACCACCAAATACGGGCGTAGATATTGATTGCGGCAGCGGTCGCGGCGTTTCAGCAACAGACAATATTGGCAAAATCAAAATAAAGTGCAGAAAATACCAGACTGTAGCTACTCTTCCAATCACAACATAAATTCCTTCGGCAGGCATCGCTCCTATGTATCCAAGAACAAGGCAATCAGCAAAAAACACCCAGAAAAAGATTTTAAAGATCGGGCGGAAGCGACCGGAGCGCACAGGTGACCTATCCAGCCAGGGCAAAATAAACAGCACCGCAATCGCCCCAAACATCGCCAATACACCACCAAGCTTATCAGGCACNGCCCGCAAAATCGCATAAAAGGGTAGAAAATACCATTCAGGCACGATATGCGCTGGAGTCTGNAGGGCATTGGCCGGNATATAATTATCTGGATGGCCCATGAAATTCGGGAAGAAGAACACAGCNGCAGCAAAGAAGGTTAGAAAAACAGACAGNCCGAAGAAATCCTTTATGGTATAATAAGGATGGAACGGGATCGTATCCTGCGGGCCGCGTGTATCAATTCCCAGCGGATTATTTGAACCAAACCGATGCAAAGCTACAAGATGCAGAATCACAACGCCAACGATCACAAAAGGCAAAAGATAGTGCAGTGAGAAGAACCGGTTTAGTGTCGGGTTATCNACAGAAAACCCACCCCACAGCCATGTGACAATGCCTTCACCAATAAATGGCAGAGCCGAAAATAGATTGGTAATCACAGTAGCCCCCCAGAAGGACATCTGTCCCCAAGGCAGAACATANCCCATGAATGCTGTTGCCATCATTAATAGTAGAATCACAACTCCCAGCATCCATAAAAGTTCGCGCGGCGCTTTATAGGAGCCATAATACAGNCCACGGAAAATATGAATGAATACNACAATAAAGAAGAACGAGGCNCCATTCATATGNATNTAGCGCAGCAACCAACCATGATTGACATCACGCATGATCCGTTCAACTGAATGAAAGGCATGATCAACATGCGCTGTGTAATTCATAGACAGCACAATCCCGGTGATGATCATTATGACAAGTGAAATACCGGCCAGAGACCCAAAGTTCCAAAAATAGTTGAGATTTTTTGGTGTAGGATACTCAGTCGCCTCATGATTAAGGAAACTAAAAATCGGTAATCGGTGGTCAATCCATNGCACGACCGGATTTTTGAACTGATTTGCAGACATATTTATAATTCCTTAAAACTTAAGATTGTTAAGCTAACCAATCTTTATCACTTCATCTGAAAGAAATGCATAGGGCGGTATTTCCAAATTTGTTGGCGCCGGGCCTTTTCGTATACGCCCTGAAGAGTCGTAGTGCGAACCATGACAGGGACAAAACCAACCATCATATTCACCGCGCACCTCACCCACCTTCTGGCCAAGTGGCACACAACCTAAATGGGTACATACGCCCAATACCACAAGATATTCAGGCTTTTTAACCCGATCACCATCGATTTGCGGGTCCCGCATATCCAGCGCATCATCACGTAACGCTTCATCAATCTCAGTTTTTGTGCGGTGGCGAATAAAAACGGGCTTGCCCCGCCATTTTAGTGTGATGGACTGCCCTTCGGCAATCTTCGACACATCCACCTCAATGCTGGCCAGCGCAAGTGTATCAGCAGCGGGATTCATTTGGTCAATGAGCGGCCAGGCAAAGGCCCCAGCACCAACAGCCCCCATCGCATAAGTAGCAACAACAATGAAATCGCGCCGGGATTTCTGATCTGCTGCCGGTGCAGTTTTTTTAGTCTTTGATGCAGCCATCTTCCCCTCATCTTAAGCAGCCAGCCATTTATCTACGGTCAGCCTGTTTGTGCAGTGCTTTATGTCAACGAAGGTGCCACTCAGAGTGACAGCGCACATGACAATTCCTTCCCAAACTGAGAATTAGTATAAGCCAGCGGCTTTAAATTTACTATATCTCTCAGTGCGTTAAATTAGCGCAAGCAAATGCCATAAGGCAAGTTGGAAGGCTACTATTTCTACCTGTTGATAATTGACCAAGGCAAGCTGGGTTAGGGCCATTTCACCTTAGGGGGTAAACTCATCAAAACAGCCTCTACATTGCCACCGGTTTTTAAACCAAATGCCGTACCTCTGTCATAGAGNAAGTTGAACTCAACATAACGGCCCCGCCGGACAAGCTGGTAATGCCTATCTTCTGTTGTGAAGTGCTTATTCATAGTTTGTCGGACAATGTTGGCATAACTTACCGCAAAGCTGCTGCCAACATCTCGGGTAAAGCTAAAGTCAGCTTCTCTGTCACCGCTGTCTAAATAATCATAAAATATACCGCCCGCCCCACGCGGCTCATCCCGATGTTTGAGGTAAAAATAATCATCACACCATTTTTTAAACTTTGCATAATAATCCAAATCATGGCGATCACAGCATGCTTTCAAATCAGCATGAAATGTATTTGCCTGCTTCAAAGCGGGTTTCAGAGGTGTCAAGTCACCGCCGCCACCAAACCAAGCCTTACTAGTGATTACAAAGCGCGTGTTCATATGGGCAGCAGGCACAAAAGGGTTCTGCGGATGCGCAACAAGTGAGATCCCGCCTGCCCAAAACTGACCGTCATCAGTTGCGCCAGGAATCTCAGCTCTAAAATCTTCGGCAAAAACTCCATGCACCACAGAAATGTTGACCCCTACCTTTTCAAAAACGCGCCCGTGCATGACCGATATCTGGCCACCGCCACCGCCGTCACGCGTCCAGTTTTTACGCTGGAAATTACCCGACGGCTGGTCAGATAACGGACTGTCTTCCGCCTCGCTTTCAATAGTCTCAAACTCAACGCAAATATTATCGCGAAGCGTTTCAAACCAGTCCGCTACACGAACAGAAAAGTCAGCCATATTGGGGGTCAGAAAATCTAGTCTTGTCCGGTTTATCATCTTCCTATATCAGTGCTGTTACCTTGGTTATGGGAATCTTTGAGACCAGCATGAGCTAAAAGCTGGTTCTTCGTCGCGGTGAATTCAGTCTCCGCCCATAGTTGGCGAATCTTTTCAAGGCAGGCCCCAACCGCAGGCCCAGAAAGCCCAAGTTGCTGTTCTACATCACGGCCTGAAACAGGACAATTAGGAGGCTTGAAAAAGACAATTTGCCTCAATTGGTCAGAAAACTGGTCTGTGAACTTGTCGGGGCAAGTTGTGGGCCAGCTAGCCTCTTTATAACAACTGGCTGCCTGCAGCGCGTAAAGAAATCCAACATCACCCAAATGATAAGCAGACCGGGCCCAGTGCGGGCCCAACAACCCAGCAACAAGGGTTCTGTCTACGGGCTGGTCTGCAGAGGACAAAAAGCGCAGTTCTGCCCTGCTGAGTTTCAGGAAACGTCCTGCTTTAGCGCGCTTGCCAATAGGCAAACAACATGCCAGCCTTTGGACAAAATTTAGATCCCTCCATAATTTTTTTAGCGCTGGGTGGCCTAAAATGTCCGCGCTAAAGCTTGTGCCAAACAAAATCTGGTCAACACCCATTGCAGAAGCTTGACGCAAGATAGGCAGAGCAGCAGCCCCAGCCATCAGCCGTTTTAATTCTCCTGCGATGCGCTCCGCTGACAAAACTGGTAGCAAATGAACGTGTTGGTATAAGGCTAATTTATCGTTATCCGGCATGGAAAAATTTGGATAATAGGCTAGAAAGCGCAACGCACGCAGGAGCCGAAGATGATCTTCCTCTAGCCGGCGCGCGGCGTCTCCAACAAAACGCAGATAACCTTGCTTCAGATCTTCTATGCCACCAACAAGGTCGTGCACGGTCCCGTCTGCATCTAAGTAAAGAGCATTGATGGTGAAATCTCGCCGCAGGGCATCCAACTGCCACTCTGTGGTGGGCCTAACTTTTGCATGACGGCCATCTGTTTTTATATCTGTGCGCAGCTGAGTTACCTCTGCCTGCTGTTCGTTAGCCATAACTGTCACTGTGCCATGCGCGAGACCAGTTTCTAGAACACGCAGCCCCTGTTGACAGGCAACTTCAGCAAAATCTGGCACCGGCAAGCTGACCGCAACATCTAAATCCTGTTCAGGATCAAAACTACACCCTTTATCACGGGCTAAAAGGCCATTGCGCACCACCCCACCAACCAGACGCGCCTCTCCCCCTGCAGAGCGGGCAAGAGAATAAATATGGCTGATAAAGGCCTGACGGGCAGCTGAGAAGGGTAGCGACAGATAATTAGACATCAGGCGGCCTTGCCAATTGTCTGCTGAAAGACAAGAAGAACAGCCGGCCATGTGTTTTTGCTCACTTCACTTTTCTTGAATTCACCAGGTTTAATCTTACCATCCTCAATACGAGGCGGCTGATAATCTGTGCCTGGCTGACCCGTGCCGCCAACTTCCAGCATCAAGGCAGCTCCAAAAAAAACAATTAGACCGACCGCAGCTGAAATCACATGCCGCCAAGCAATCAAGGCCGAGCCGTNGGCATGANGCCGACCAAGCCGCATCAGCAAAGCCAGCACTAGCAACCCAGCCAGAATAGCAATAATGGCTATAAGATAAATTCGAAGCATGGTTTAAACCCCTTACAGCAGGCAAAATAGTCAGACCCCGTCAAATGAGAGGTAGCAAATAAGGTGTGTCTTATCAATGAATGGTAGCTATTTGGTCCTCTTTGTGACCTGTCCACTTAAGTCCGGATACGCGTGTTGAGGCGGACTGCCAGATTTCGCAACATTTTAGCAGTAGCCCCCCAAATCATTGGATCTGTGTGAGAAATTTCCCAAAACCTGTGCAGTTGGCCATCCTCGCTCAGCCGTTCGGATCGCTTGTAAGCATCAATAATGAGAAAAGGAGCAAGGGGTGTGAACCAGGTCATATCCACTTCTGCAGGATCCGGCTGCAGCATGGATTCAAGCTGGCGTGGATTCTTTGCACAATATCCTACCACTTGATCAACCAGATAATTGGTGCTGGTCAACACCGGCTCTAGATATCCAANATGAGTGATTAACTGACCGCTNAGACCTGTTTCTTCCTGACATTCACGTGCCGCTGTCATTGCGGGCGTCTCATCACCTGCCTCCGGTTTTCCGCCTGGAAAGCTGACCTGACCAGCATGCAGGCGCAGTTTATCTGAACGTCTAGTTAGCAAAATCTCAAGCCTGTCCGGGGGGCCTGCTAGTAACAGTTGAACAGCAGCCTTTTTTGGCGGACTATTCTGAGGTTCAGCGACACCGTCCCAGTCTGGCGGGACGGGGGCAACGATTGCGTTTAAATCACGGAAGCTGAACGTCATGAGCTTTCTTATTTTAGTTAGGTTTTGTGAGTAGCATGGCATATCGCCACATGGTCATAAGTTTTGCGGTTGCAGGGCAAAAAATATTCCTGATGACCACAGGCCAGGCAGACCTTCGTCATCTTCATCGTCGGCAAGGTTTGCTAGCTCATACCAAACAGGCCGTGACAGCTTAGCGACAAGTCCTGCAGGTAAACGCAGATAAGGGCGGCTGACTGCTAGCGCAGCGTCTTTTACTGCCAGGTTTTTGAAAAAAAGCCGCGTGTTTGGACCAATCGTATAATCACGACCTAAATTATCTGATGCCCTTATAACACGTTCCTTTTTCTCACCGGCACTGGTAAAGGTGGTAATAATAAACGGAGCATCCTCAACCTCAATCTGCCCAAACTCAACTGGTGTACGAAGCCAATGCTGCCCAGTCTCGTCAACCGACAGAACGTTAGCAAATAATTTTACCAACTCAATTCGCTTTATTAGGCCTCCTTCATGGTACCAGCGCCCTTCTTGGTCAATGCGCATCTGAAAATCACGCTTTACCGGGTTGGAAGTAGAATTACAACCAGCTTTTGATGCTTTATCAATATTTTTCATGAGNAAAGTTTAACCAGCAATATAGAAAAAACGAAAGAAAAATGAAAAATTTTTAGAGTTTAATGGCATTTTTGCAATTATGCTATTCGTTGTTGATTAGACATAAGCTGTTTGTTTCACCACTGCATAAAAATGGAGAACAATTGACCTAAACACTAGGAAAGGTGGAAGGACCGGATCTTAAGTTGGTGCAGCGAACAGGCCAAGTTCAGACAGAAGCCTAGGCCTTGATTTAGCAAGCCAAACATGGCAAACCAACTCACAATGCTAGATGGTGTTTATTAACTGCCTAAACCTCTTAAAACGCGAACAAGTTGAAGCAGTCCTAAAGAAATCACCAAGGCAGTCCGAACGGATGCAATTGATCTATGTACATTTACCTGCCTATTGCTGAAGTTTCGATGCATATTGCGGTCGTGATCGGTCTTGGCGGTGGCGTTGGCTTTCTCTCTGGAATGTTTGGAGTTGGAGGTGGCTTTTTGATGACGCCGCTTTTGATTTTTCTAGGCGTACCCTCTGCAGTGGCGGTATCAACCGAAGCAAATCAGATTGTAGCCTCATCTGTATCAGGGGTGCTGGCACATTGGCGCCGCGGTAATGTTGATTTCAAAATGGGTGGCATTCTTATAGCCGGCGGACTTGTGGGATCATCCTTCGGNGTGTTGCTGTTTTCCATACTGCGTGACATCGGCCAGATCGATTTGGTAATCAGNCTGTCTTANGTCGTGTTTTTAGGTATTATTGGCGCATTGATGTTATTGGAATCTGTTCGCGCGATTCTGCGGACTCGCCAGCCGGGGGCAAAACGCGGCAAGTTGCATCAGCATAACTGGTTGCATGGTCTGCCGTTAAAGGTCAGGTTTCGCAAATCAAAGCTCTATATAAGTGCACTGCTGCCTTTCTTCCTTGCGGCATTTGTCGGCGTTCTGTCCGCAATCATGGGTGTGGGCGGCGGCTTCATTCTGGTACCCGCCATGATTTATCTATTGGGCATGCCCACTTATATTGTTATCGGCACATCGCTCTTCCAAATCATTTTTGTNACTGCAAACATCACCATCCTACAGTCTGTACAAACNCAAACTGTAGATTTTGTGCTNGCTGGATTGTTATTGGTTGGCGCGGTTATTGGGGCTCAGTTNGGAGCNCGTGTCGGAGCCTTGTTGCGAGGTGAACAACTGCGCGGTCTATTGGCCTTGATTGTTNTAGCGGTGTGTTTAAAATTAGTCTTTGATTTGGTGATTACACCTGAAGATGTCTTTTCAGTGGAGCTCCTGAAATGACTTCTCGCTTTTTTAATCNTTTAGTCGCTACATTATTGTTNGTTACAGGCTGGGCTTGTCCCGTTCAGTCCNCAACGTTAGTCGCTGACTTGGACTTGGANCAGGTNTCAATCACGATAGATTTCAACGGCGAGAATCTTTTATTGTTTGGAGCGGTCAGTGGAGGANCAGNAAGCGATATTATCGTNATTTTCAAGGGCCCTCATGTGCCACTCGCCTTGCGAAAAAAAGAACGGGCCAGTGGTATCTGGATGAACAAGCAGACCATTTTGTGGCAAAATGCTCCCAGCTTTTACCACATTTTTTCTAACCGAGCGCTGGATGAAATTTTGTCTGAAGAACAGCAAGCGAACTTGCACATCGGTNCAGAACACATCGGCCTGCGCAGTAGTGAAGCAATCTTGGATGAAGAAAAAGTGACGCTGTGGCGCAGCGCGCTGATCAGAANTATGACTGAACGCGGCCTGTGGCATNTAAATGAGAAGAATGTATCCATTATCCGGGGCGCCCTATTCCGCGCCCCTGTCTATCTGCCAGCAAATATTGTTCCTGGTGAATATGAAGTTCGGGTTTTGCATGTGCAGAACAACCAACTGATTGCAGAGGATACCACTTATATTTCNGTNGCCAAGACCGGTATTGGGGCAATGATTTATGCCTTTGCCCATAACTATTCGATTTTTTATGGGTTTTTTGCCGTCTGTTTTGCTGTGTTTGCTGGCTGGCTAGCAGCAGCTACTTTTCGCAAACTGTAATTTGAATTAGACTGCCCACAAGGCTATATTTAAATAATATAAAATACTCGATGCTGCTAAACGGGCGGAGACAAAAAGGACTCGCAGAAGGGCGTGTCCAGTTCTAAGGAAGAGATGGCTAAAAAATCAAAAAAACAAGCAGTGGACGCAAAATTCTTCTTGGTTTTGGTCGATGAGACGGAAGAACTCCATCAGGCATTATATTATGCCTGTATTCGAGCTAAATCAGCAGGTCTTCGCGTCGCCTTGCTCTACGTAATCGCCCCTGCTGAATTTGCCCATTGGGCTGGCGTCGGTGCACTGATGCGTGAAGAGGCCCGTGAAATGGCCGAGGAGAAAATGCGTGTACATGCGGATTATGTGCAGGAGTTGACTGGCCAGTCACCAATTATGCACATTCGTGAAGGCAAGGTGGTAGAAGAGGTAATCAGCCTAATGAATGAGGAAGACAGCATAATCTCGCTTGTGCTGGGCGCAGATACTGAAACAGACAGCGCCGGGCCGGTGATCAGCTATCTTGCTGGGCGAGGGATTGGCCAATGCCGAGCACCTGTAGTAATCGTGCCCGGCAATCTTAGTGATGAGCAAATAGATGTGCTGGTCTAAGAGGCCTTGGNCAAAAAACCGACCCTTGAAGTTTTGGTTTGACTGAACCATCTAAGAGTCTGGTTCTGTTTGATCGCCGTTATTTGATATTGGCTGCTTTATCATAGATTTTGATAGGGAAGNGATTGTCGCAATGATGCAAAATTTGCGAATGAGNCGGATTGTTTTTCTATGTGCTATTCTTGGAGCATTTTTAATTATGGCTGAAAAATCATCTGAAGCTGCTGTTCTTGTGCTAGAAACTAGCAAAGGCCAGGTAGAGATTGAAATGAAACCGGAGCTTGCCCCGAAACATGTAGCTCGTATAACAGAATTAGTCGAACAGGGCTTTTATGACGGCATTATCTTTCACCGTGTAATCCAAGGATTTATGGCCCAAACAGGTGACCCTACAGGCACGGGCATGGGCGGGTCAGGTGAAAATTTAAATGCTGAATTTACTGACTACGAATATGTCGAAGGCACAGTTGGTATGGCCAGAGCCATGAACCCTAACAGTGCAGACAGTCAGTTTTTCATTTGTTTTGAAGGCTGTGGTCATTTGACTGGGCAATATACCGTTTGGGGTCAAGTCACAGATGGGATGGATGTGGTTCGCAAGATTAATGAAGGCCAGCCTCCAGTTGAACCTGACAAGATTGTAAGCGCCCGGATGAAAAATTAGGAAAGAAACTGACTAAGGCCGGCTTGATGCACGCCATCTTGCCGGGGCGAATTGTATAAGCAGCGCCATCCAGATCAGCGCAAAAGCCGCCATATCCACATTTGTAAAGGGTTCTGAAAAAACCAGAAGGCCAAGCAGGAGTTGCAGAGACGGGTTGAGATAAAACAGAAAACCAGCCACAGATAGCGGCAGATAACGATTGCCAATATGGAACAGNACTAGCGGAACAGAGGTGATAATACCCGAGGTAAATGCCATCATAANACCATGTGATGTCCCATCCAGAAAAAAAGAAGNGCCAGCTGGCTTTCCTGTAAGTGTTAAGTAAGTGATCAAACCCAGAGCCAACGGCGCAATCATCAGCAATTCTGTAACCATCGCCACAAAGGGATCCATATCCAGGCGTTTGCGAATCAGCGCGTAGGCAGCAAAGCTGGAGCCAATTGCGAGCGCCACAAATGGGAACCCGTCCAGAAGGGTGGCTTTCAGGCCCACACCCACGGCCGCGCAGATTAAGGCCAACCAGCCTCGCCAACCGAGGCGCTCTCCAAGCACCATAACACCAAGACCAATAGCCATTAACGNATAAAGAAAATAGCCCAGTGCTGACTGAACCAGCTGGTTAGTTTCGACAGCATATAAATACGAAGTCCAGTTCACCGTCACCATTACTGCGCCGGCTGCAAGACTCAGCGTGCGACGAGGATTAACAAACCCTTGTGCTAGAGCGCCTCCCTGACCGGTTACAAGCAAAATAACGAACAGAAAAACAGCAGCCCATAGGGCCCGGTGTGCAATNATCTCGNCCATTGGAAATAGAACNAGNTAACTAAAATAAAGCGGCGCAATGCCCCAGATCAGGTTCGAGCTGATCGCGCCCGAATAGCCGCGCTGTCTATCTNAAAGACCTGCCATCACGTCAGCACAACACGGAAATCATTTACATTTGTGCGGGTTGGGCCCGTAAAAAGAGCATCACCAAGAGCCGTAAAAAAAGAATGGCTGTCATTATCAGCAAGCATCGCTTTCGCATCTAGCCCTTGTGCGGCGGCGCGGGCAAGACTGTCCGGCCTGACTATTGCCCCGGCCACAGGTCCTGAGGGCAGAGGACGCCCGTCAATGCCGTCTGTATCTGCAGCAAGCGCATAAAAAGAACTGCTTTCACCCACCTTATTAGCATCAGCAAAAGAAAGACAGAGCGCGTGGGCAAATTCAGCATTACGCCCACCATAGCCACTGCCGCTAACTTTCACTGTGGTCTCACCACCAGAAATCAAGGCCTTGCCTGGTCCTGCATTGCGAGCCTGTTCTGCCATCCATGCTGCCAGTTCACGTGACATGCCTTCCAGCGCATCGCCTAGCAGGACAGGCTGATAGCCGGCCTCTTCTGCAACAGCAGCAGCAGCTTGCAGCGATTTCCGGGGTGTCGCTATAAGATGCATCTCAGACCGCGATAATGCCGGGTTATCTGGAAAAGGCGTCTCGCAAGCCGAGCCGTTAAGCAAACTGTCGACAGCAGCAGGCAGTTCAATGCCATAGTCAGTCAGCAGGGTGCGAGCCTGTGCCACACTGGTGGGGTCTGCCACAGTTGGGCCAGATGCAATTACCGTCACATCATCACCTGGCACATCAGATATAGAGAGTGCCAGCGTGCGCGCGGGATAGGCAGCCACCGCCAGATGCCCCCCTTTGACAGCAGACAGATGCTTGCGTACACAATTCATCTGGTCAATTGGCGCCCCAATTGACAGCAAGTCAGATGTGATTCTTTGTTTCTGTTCGAGTGTAATTCCTTTATGCGGCTGACAGAACAGGCTGGAACCGCCACCAGAGACCAGCACCAGCATCAGATCTGTTGTTCTTAAAGACCGGGCGTTGTCCATAATACGCCCCGCAGCCGCCAAGCCGCGGGCATCAGGAACTGGATGAGACGCTGCGGTAATAGTGACCACTTTACAGACCTCTTGATGCCCGTCTGGGACAATCACCTCACTAGAAAAGCACATCTGCATTGAAGGTGGCAGATGGTTTTCGACGGCACGGGCCATGCCCGCAGATGCCTTGCCAAAGCCAGTGACAAACAGGCGGCCGTCAAGCTGGTCCGGCAGCAATCGGGATAGGGCGTCCGGGATCAATTTGTCTGGCTGTGCAGCGACAATAGCGGCATCAAACATCGCTGTCATCAGATCGCATTTCTCACAAGATGACATTACAATTTGCCCTCAGACCGTTTCCCTTTTTATTGTAAATGCCAGACTAAGCCTGCGCGACATATCAGGTCAAACAGAACTGCATTTTAAATAAGTTAACATGCAAGACCTATCTGAGCTTTGTTTAAAACTGTCAAGCTGTCCTGTCAGCCCAGAACAGAAAAGCTGGAATCTTCATTCACTGGACGTTTGCGAGAATAAAAGCCAGCATCAATTTTCAGCCCTGTGTAAGGCAGGGTAAAGGTCATCGGCGTTGTGTCATGGTCTATGCCATTTTCACAATAGGTCACCAGTGCTGCCATCAGCTTTCCAGCAATCGGCGCATTCTTGTATTGGTTGCCGCTTGTCCCGCAGGCCATATAGAAACCATCCAGAGCAGATTTATCATAAATCGGGATCCAGTCTGTTGACGCATCATAGAGATCAACCACCCCTCGAAGTTGTGAGGTGATACCCAGATCCGGCACACGCTGAGCATAGCGCAGTGCCTGGGTGGTCCATTGATCTGAAAAATTGTCATCATAGTCTATATCACTGTCTACCCATCTATGATCATCACACGGCGGATCTTCGCTGCCAATCAGAATATGATTGCCGTGTTCAGGACGGCAATACAGCGCAATATCGCTGTCTGAGACAATCATGCCATTAGCCTCAAAATCAAAACCGTCAGGAGAAGGCAGATGTACAACTTCCTGACGCAAGGGGCGGGTTTTGATGGTCATGTCATCTGTTACGCCAGCCAGCTGGTTGATATGGGCAGAGCCTGGCCCCGCTATATTAATCACAATAGGGGCATAAATCGCAGCACCATCAGCAAGCCTCACCCCTTTGACCGCCCCACTTTGTTGCAAAATTTCGGAAACCTCTGCGCGCAGGCGGAACCGCGCGCCATGCCGGGCCGCCGCGGCCGCCAGATTTTGTGCAGACAAAGCCGGGTCTGTTACATAACCAGCTTTCGGCCAGAAGATACCGCCCTTAATCCGGGTCCCGTTTGGCTGGCCGAAAGCGTCATCATCACGAGGGCGGGCCGGGGCATAAGAGGTCAGATCATAAATCGGCAAACGGGCCTCTATCTGATCAGCATTCCAGTCTTCAATAGGGATCGACAAGGCCTGGCTGTGGCCAATATGTTTTTCCAGATAGCCATTGGCCTCAGTCTTCATCACAAGACAGCCNCATTCAACAAAACGCGCCAAAGCGTGATCAGAAGACANNCCAAGATAATCNGCCCAGTCCCGCCAGTAATGATAGCCTTCGAAAGCAAAGGCGGTGCCGTCCCGGGTNGAATAATGCATCCGAATAATCGCACAGGATCCCGCGGTAGAGCCATGACCGATCTGGCTGTTGCGNTCGACACACANAGGTTTATAGCCCTGTTTGGCCAGTTCAAACGAGGTGGCGGTGCCNATTACCCCTGTGCCGATAATAATTACATCTGCTGTATCTGTGNCCGNCCTGGTCATACGCGCATCGCNGCCCCGGCCTGGTCATACGGAGACGGGGCGATCACCTNAGCNATTTGTTCTACACCGACCACATGCACAGATAGCTTTGTGCCTTCTGCACAGAGGTCCGTATNCACCATCGCCATGGCCAGAGACTGGNCTNTNGTATGNCCATAACCGCCTGAGGTCACAAATCCAACAAGGCGGCCNNCTGACCAGACCGGCTCATATCCTGAGGCGTCCGCATCACTTGCCTGAACCGCCAGAGTGACNAGCTTTTTTTCAGGGCCGTTGCCNTCCCGTTCTGCGCGNGCGGCNGCATGNCCGATAAAGTNATCCCGNTTCCAGTCCATGAACCNGTCCATTCCGGTCATGCCAGGCGTGTAGAGTTGGGTGAATTCAGCTGACCAGATGCCAAAGCTNTTTTCCAGCCGCAGAGACAACATCGCGTTGAAGCCATATTCACGGATAGTGNAGTCAGCCCCAACAGCCAGNAGCAGGCGGCGNAACGCGATATGATCGCCCATCCGGCANTTNATCTCATATCCTAGCTCNCCGGCCACAGACAGACGGCCAATACGGGTGCGTAACAGACCGATATCAAANNTCCCGCAGCCCATAAAGCCAAGCTGGCCNATATCGCCATCTGTAAGCTGTTCAATGACCTGTTTTGANTTCGGNCCGGCAAGAGAAAATCCGGCCCATTCTTCACCTAAGTCACGGACTTCAACACCGATTTCTGCATATTGGCTGAACCAGCGCATATGCCAGGCCCGCAGATAATATGAACCCATGATCCACCAGCGGCCATCCCCCCAGTTAAAGACCGTCAGATCGCCTTTCATGCGGCCTTCAGGGCTTAACATCGGCGCGAGAGCCGCCTTGCCCAGCTTGGGCATACGTCCCGCCAGAACCCGGGCCAGCCAGGCCTCTGCATTCGGGCCGGTCACCTCAAAACGAGAGAAACCAGTGATATCAAGTAAGCCGACATCACGCCGGACCGAATGGCATTCCTCTGCGACAAGCTCAAAAGCGTTCGAGCGTTTTAAAGACGGCGTTTCAGTAAAGCCTTTCGGGGCGAAATAGAGCGGGACTTCGAGATC
>PBLM01000049.1 GCA_002721775.1 Rhodospirillaceae bacterium
ACACCCCATTTTGTTCATGAAAGCCACATCTGCTGTGGTCGGAGCGAACGATACCGTCATGTTGCCCCGTGGTTCCACCCACACAGATTGGGAAGTTGAACTTGGCGTTGTGATTGGCACTGAGTGTAAATATGTTTCTGTTAGAGAGGCACTTGATTATGTGGCGGGATATTTTGTGTCAAACGATGTTTCAGAACGTCATTTCCAGACTAAGCTGGCCGGCCAATGGACCAAGGGTAAATCCTGTGATACTTTTGGGCCAATTGGCCCGTGGCTCGTGACTGCTGATGAAATTTCAGATCCGCAGAATTTAGATATGAGACTAGATGTAAATGGCCAACGTATGCAGACCGGTAATACGTCAACAATGATTTTCACTGTTGCTGAATGTATCTCGCATCTCTCGCAGATGATGACGCTAAAGCCAGGAGACGTAATCTCAACGGGCACGCCGCCAGGTGTGGGTATGGGCATAAAGCCTGAACCAATTTACCTTAAAGAAGGTGATGTTATGGATGTGTGGATAGAGGGTCTTGGCCAGCAGACACAGAGAGTTGGCCAGGACAAATAAACCCTTACAGACCTATCGGATAAAAATTCATTTTTAGAACAAACGGAACAAAACTATGTCTCCAACTTCAAAAATTGCCTTTCTAGGCACAGGCCTTATGGGCGGCCATATGGCCCGCAATATATTAAAAGCTGGATTGTCGTTAACAGCCTGGAACCGCACCTTAGCCAAAGCACAGGCCTTGATAGCTGATGGTGCAGAAGTGCCGCCAACAGCAGCAGAGGCCGTAGCAGGAGCTGATATTGTAATTACAATGCTGAGTGACGGACCAACTGTTCATGATCTGTTTTTTGATGAGGATCTTGCCGCTGCTATGAAAGTAGGGGCGGTCCTTATTGATATGAGCTCAATCAAGCCAAGCGAGGCCCGTACACATGCCGCGCTAATGCGCGAGCGGGGCCTGCATCATCTGGATGCACCCGTATCCGGCGGAACAAAAGGTGCTGAAGCAGGAAGTCTAGCTATTATGGCTGGCGGTGATGAAGCAGTCTTTGCCAAAGCTGTATCCGTTCTCAGTACCATGGGGAGGCCTGTTCGGGTTGGCCCTGACGGGTCAGGCCAACTGTCTAAATTGGCAAACCAAACCATTGTGGGTGTCACTATTGGGGTCGTTGCTGAAGCGATGTTGTTGGCTGAAAAAGGTGGTGCAGACCCCGCTGCTATCCGTGATGCGTTAAAAGGCGGTTTTGCCGATTCAGTTATCCTGCAACAGCATGGCGAAAGGATGACTACAAGTAATTTTGAACCAGGAGGCCTGTCGCGCATGCAGCTGAAAGATATCAATAACGCGCTGGAAGAAGCAGGTCAGCATGAACTTATCCTGCCACTTACCGAGCAGGTGAAAACGCGTTACACCACCCTCATAGAAGAGATGGACGGAGCAGATACAGATCATTCAGCTCTATATCTTGAATTGCTACGGCAGAATGGTCTTTGATAGGCACTAGCCAAAATTTAGGAAAGAGGCCGTGAAACCAGGTCTTTTAATTATTGGAGAGATCACACCGCGTATGGCGGAGCGCTTTTCTGCTGCCTTTACCTGCCATTACCTTGATGAAATTGCAGATATTAAAAGGTTTCTAAAAGCAAACGGGCCGTCTATTCAGGCAATCGCTACATCAGGGCATGACGGTGTGCCCGATGACCTACTTGACGGCTTAGCTTGTGTGAAGATTATTTCCAATTACGGGGTTGGTTATGATGCCATAAATGTGGATAAGGCAGTCAACAAAAATATTCTTGTCACCCATACACCTGATGTTCTGAATGAGGAAGTTGCTACTACCGCACTGTTGCTACTGATGGCAGTGAGCCGCGAGCTGATTGTGAATGACAGCTATATCCGAAAAGGTAACTGGTCAAAAAAAGGAAACACACCGCTGAGTAGAGCTGTAGATGGCATGTCTGTCGGAATATTGGGCTATGGACGTATTGGACAAGCAATTGCCCGTAAACTGGAGGCTTTTAACTGTCAGATTTCTTATCATGCCCGGTCAGAACGAAAAGACAGCCCACATCGCTACTATGATAATCTGATCCGTTTGGCAGATGATGTAACCGCCCTTATAGTAATCACACCAGGTGGTCAGTATACACATCACTTGGTAAACGCCGATGTAATATCAGCACTAGGGTCTGAGGGCATTCTTATTAATGTGGCCCGCGGATCAGTTGTGGATGAAGATGCGCTGATTGCCGCGCTTCAAGATGGAAGTCTGGGAGCTGCAGGGCTAGATGTTTTTGCCGCAGAACCACATGTGCCTGAAGTTTTATTCACAATGGATAATGTTGTTCTGACCCCGCATATCGGTTCGGCAACGGTTGAAACACGCCGTGCAATGGGGGACCTGACTGTTGATAATCTGGTCCAGTATTTTACTGATGGCCAGGTCATCACACCAATCCCAGAATGCCTTCGTTTGATTGGCTAAACAGACCAGCTTTTTGCTCAGGTCCCTTTTGATTAAACCGTCACAGTCATACCGCCATCAACATAGAGAACCTGCCCATGCATGAAGTCAGAAGCAGGAGAGGAAAGATAAATAGCGGCGCCAACCAGATCGTCAACCTGTCCCCAGCGACCCGCTGGTGTTTGAGCAATTAGCCAGTCACTGAAGGTCTTATCTTCAAACAGAGGCTGGGTGAGTTCCGTTGAAATATAGCCAGGACCAATTGCATTACAATTGATTCCATACGCTGCCCATTCAGCTGTCATAGCTCTGGTTAAGCCGCCCACGGCAGCCTTTGCAGTCACATAAGCGCCAACATGATGACGGGCCATTTTCGTCATGATAGAGGCAATGTTAATTATTTTGCCCTGCCCGCGCTGCTTCATATGCCGTGTCACTGCCTGCCCAAGATAAAACAGAGCCGTGGCATTAGTGTTCATTACATCCTGAAATTTATCAGAGGCAAAGTCTTCTAAAGACTGTCTATGCTGGATACCTGCATTATTGATAAGAATGTCAATCGGCCCGTCCGCAGATTCATAATTGTTTATGGCCTTTTGCACAGCTGACTGGTCACGCACATCAAAACAGAGTGTCTGTGCATACACATCCTGCAATCGCAACCTGTCAGTCGCTTCTGCCAATTTTTCCGGGTTTCTGCCATTCAGAATGATTTTAGCCCCAGCCTGCGCCAGACCCGCTGCGAGACCAAATCCTATACCACGTGTTGCTCCTGTAATGAGGGCTGATCGTCCCGTCAAATCAAAATATTGCTTCACGGCATCTGTCATCGTATCCCTTTGTCCTTTTCATTAAGCCGCTCAGTCCAGATCGCCTTTTCAGGCAAAATGCTCTTTGAACAGTTCAATCCCGGCCCTGAACCCCTGTTCAAAATTCCCATTGCCAGGGTGATAAACACTTTCAAATGAAATCACACCATCATAGCTTATCTCCCGCAGGCCACCTGCCATAGGAGCAAATAAATCTGCAAGCTGCCCTGTGCCCATCTGCCGGACTTCCAGTGTTGCCTTTGGTGTATCCACCTGAACGTCCTTGATGTGGATATGTCCTAAATATCCATCTTTTGCCATTTCAAACCCATCTGGAAAGGCTAGCTCATGACACCAGCAGTTATTTGCCGGATCCCAAAGAACCTTCAGAACATCTTTTGCGTCCAGCACATCTATCAATTTCACCGCTGTATAGTTTGAGTTCACCATTGTACCATTACCGGTTTCAACCACCAGCATAACCCCTTCTTTGCGGGCCAGATCGACAGCCGGAGCAATTAGGGGCGGCAATGTATCCCAAGCCCCCGTTGCCACGTTCCAGTGTTCTGCCCCGTTCGTACCCCACAAGATTTGTTCCTTTTTTGAAGTCATGATGCGTACCAAAGGACAGTTCAACTGATGCGCCATTTCAATAACGCGTTTCAGATAATCCATGTGGCGCGTATGGTCCTTATCCCCTGCCTTTGACGCTGTTGTAAGCCCAGCAAAAATATGCCGAGACAAGCACGACACAGGCTTGCTATGCGTATCCAGTAGTTCTTTGATTTGTGAAATTTCAGACGCATCGTGATCACCAACTTCCTTGTCCCAGACAAACTGCAATTCAGCATAATCAAGGCCAAATTCATCCATAACCTCAAGCGCATGACCCAAGTCTCGGCTGATCCCATCACAAATTACACCCAATTTCATGTCTTCGCCTCCTTAAGTTTTGATTAGCGGTGCAGCTCTGCACTGACGATGTCTTCTAAAACCCGGGTCACAACCCAATTGTCACCATCAGGATATTTTGTCTTTCCGGCATGAAACAATTGCATGGCTGTTGCAGCTGTATGCATCGGCACGCCCAGTTCCTCCGCAAAACTCAAAGATATTGTCAAATCCTTATGCATTGTAGCAATGTGACTACCTGTACCTTCAAACTGGCGATCAATAATATTTTCAAGGGCTGTATTGGCCACACCGCAGCCCGCCCCTGAGGTTGAAAAAACGTTAAATAAAGTCTGGCCAGCAATCCCGGCTTTCGCTGCCAGAACAGAAGCTTCAAATGTAGCCGAAAATACCGAACCAATAAGAGACTGCAAACAGGCTTTCACAATCTGGCCCTTTGGTGCGGCTTCACCAACATGATGGATAGTTTTTGAGACAGCCTGCATGATACGACTGCAGTTTTTCATATCCGTATCACTGCCGGCCGCCATCATCGTTAGCGAACCAGACTGGGCACCGGGAAACCCGCCACTGACCGGGCTGTCAATAAGGGATGGGCCACGTTGGGCAAGAGAGTCATAAATTTCGGCAGCTTCGACAGGTTTTATAGTGGCGGTCAGAATAATAACACTGCCTGACGGAAGATGGTCTGCTAGCCCATTTTTACTGAATATAACCTGTTTAGCCTGAAGACCTGTCATTACCATAACAAACACTGCTCGGGCATTCGCTGAGACTTCTGCCAAATCCAGAGCCGCAGTTCCTCCCATCGCTTTAAAGGCCTTCATGCGATCAGGATCCAGATCGAACCCATAGACGTCAAATCCTGCTTTCAGCAAATTTTTGGCTAGGCCGCTGCCCATATCCCCAATCCCGACAAGGCCCACTTTATTTTTATCTGCTGTCATCTGCCCCTCCCTGACAAAACATACTCTGATGCTGTCTTTACCTGTTTTTCGTCACTTTAAACCAAATAAGGCCATATAGTCTCATCAAAAGACAAACAAGAGACCGTATCAATAAAAAAATAAAATCTTGAAAGGCTAGCCTGTTTGTCTATTTCTGGGGTAAACAGGCACAGCATTAACAAAACTGGACAAATGACCAGCTCACCTTCAGAAGGCAAAAGAAAGACTGTAGTGAACCTCATGCATACCCAACCAGACATAAAGTCCTTTGATCGGTCAGCCTTTCGCAAGGCACTATCCTGTTTTCCGACAGGCGTTGGTGTCGCCACAATCCTGTCAGCAGACAGACAACCCAATGGCATGACCATCAGCTCGTTTAATTCTGTTTCAATGGATCCGCCGCTGATTTTGTGGAGCATCGGGCTTGAGGCTGCTTGTATTGACGATTTTAGACAGGCTGAAGCCTTTGCAATTAATATTCTGGCGGCTGATCAAAAACCAATCAGCCAACAATTTGCCCAAGCCAAACGAGACCGCTTTTCAGGTCTTACTTGGCATTTGTCTCCAACTGGCCTGCCGTTGCTTGACGGGGCCGCAGCGACACTCAGCTGCAAGGTCTGGAATCGCTTTCCAGGCGGTGATCATGAAATCATTGTTGGTGAGGTTTATGAGCTGACCTGCAGTGATAAAATACCCCTGCTTTATGGATTGGGTCGGCTCACATCGTTTCCAACAGAACTGTAGAAAGTCCAGTCAAGTTATTTGAACAGCCAAACCTACAGCCCGGTTTCGATCAGGGTAACGCCTGTTGTTTTCCGGCCTGTTAAAGCGCGAAACGCATCAGCTGTCTCGGCCAAATTAAATCGCTGATTAATGGCAACTTTAATTTTTTCAGACCGCAGCATGGAAAATAAATTTTCCGCTGAGGCCGCCAGCTGCTTCTCTGTGGAAATGTAGGTTGCTAATGTTGGGCGCTGCGCATACAAAGACCCGTTTGCAGCCAAGTCACCAAGTTTAAAGTCTGATGCAAGGCCACTCGACTGGCCGAATGAGATAAAGTGACCAAGATTCTTGATCACCTTCAGTGATCCCGGATATGTATCCTTACCAACCGAGTCGTAAACAACCCGAACACCTTCACCGTCTGTAATCTCCATAACCTCATCTACAAAATCCTTATTTGTATAATTGATAACATGCGCATAGCCTGCCTGTTTTGCTAATTCAACTTTGTCAGCTGTCCCGGCCGTACCTATTGCAGTTACACCCATAGCGTTCATCCACTGTCCTGCCAGTAAGCCCACCCCGCCTGCCGCCGCATGAAATAGTACCGTATCACCAGCTTGCAGAGGTACAGACTGATTCAGAAGGTATTCTACCGTCATGCCTTTAAGCATTGAGGCAGCTGCCATATCATCACTGATATCGTCAGGCAGTTTAACAACCCGGTTCGCTGGTATCGCCCGTTCTTCAGCAAAGGCCCCGACATGCATCGGATAGCCCACCCGATCCCCTTCAGAGAGGTGTGAGACCCCATCGCCAACAGCGATCACGAGGCCAGCTGCTTCATTCCCTGGCACAAAAACATCATTTTCTGGAAACGGATAGACACCAGATGTCTGATAAACGTCCAGAAAGTTCAGACCCATTTTCGTCTGTGAAATAACAATCTCACCAGCATTAGGGGTTGGGGTTGATCTATCCCTGATTTCCAAAACATCCGCATTCCCCGGAGTCGCTGCACAAACAAAACGTCCCATATCAACCTCTTTTCCTTGCATGTCTATCATGCTATAAACTCAATCTTCTATGTTAAGATATAGGCTCAGAGGCTAAAAAGTCACGGGCAAAATACACCGTCTTTCTTTTCATTTCCAAATCGCTTTTGACAAGCTTTTTACTTGTCATAACAGTATTTTGTTCGGCAAACTAAGCATCATGATTTTCTTAATCCAGCAAGCTAGTAAAGACAAATACAAATATGCGACAGACCAGTGAACGGGCTCATCATCTGCAATCCAGCCTGATAAGAGATGTAGCTGAAAAAGGCATGCAGATGCAGGACATTCTGCCCCTGTGGTTTGGAGAAGGGCAGTGGCCAACATCACAGATAGCGATCGAGGCAGCCCAGAATGCCCTTCAGGCAGGGGATCATTTCTATCAGCCAAATAATGGCAAGCCTCGGCTCCGGTCTGCGCTGGCACATTATATGAACGGATTGTACGGCACGAGCAAAACCAGACAGAACATCACTGTAACCGCCTCTGGCATGCAGGGTCTGGCCCTGACTGCCCTTGCTCTTATAAACAGTGGTGACCGTGTTGTGTGTATTGACCCAGTCTGGCCAAATCTGGGCGAAAGTTTTAAAATTGCGGGAGGTCAGATTGACCCAACAACCTTGATTGCACGTGATGGGCGTTGGCATCTGGATATGGAACAGCTTCTAGCCAAGTTGACTGATAAGACTAAGGCGCTTTTGATTAACTCACCAAACAATCCTACAGGCTGGGTCTGCTCTGCTGAAGAACAAAAGACCATTTTAGATCATTGCCGTAAACAAGGAATTTGGATTGTGGCTGATGACGTATATGCGCGGCTATATCAACATGGCTCTTTAGCGCCAGGATTTCAGCATCTGGCCAATGCGGATGATTTGCTTATTTCGATCAACAGTTTTTCAAAAGCTTGGTCAATGACAGGTTGGCGCCTTGGTTGGATAACCGCGCCAGCTAACCTTGAAAAGACTTTTGCTCATCTAACTGAATTTAACATTGCCTGTCCGTCCGGTTTTATTCAGGAAGCAGGTCTTGCAATGATCGAGCAGGGTGAAGCAGAGGTCAGCCTACTGCAGCATAGGTTACGTAAAGCACTCACGCTCACCCGTAATCGCCTTAAACACTTTGAGGATATTTCATTTATCGAGCCTGACGGTGCGTTTTACTGCTTTTTTTCTGTAAGAGGCTTATCAGACAGCTTGGCTTTCGCGCATGCTCTACTAGAACAAACAAAGGTAGGACTAGCCCCCGGGCTGGCCTTCGGGCCAGCTGGTGAGGGATATCTGCGGCTGTGCTATGCGCAGGATGGACAGATCCTGAATGAAGCTTTTGATAGACTGGACAAAGGGTTTAGCGCTGTCAGAAGATCACTGCTAGAGGATAAATAATATATCTATGGAAAAAATGAGCCACAGATGCTGATCAGAGTAAATGAAATTACGTCCTGGTTGACAGACATTTTTGCAACAGCTGGCTGTCCTGTTGAAGAAGCCCGTCTGATTGCTGTTCACCTTGTTGATGCAGATGCAAGCGGCCATCCCAGCCACGGCATTGTCAGGGTTCCCCGCTATATCGATTATATCAATGAAGGAACAGTCCGTCCTGTTTGTGCATATGAAACTTTGGTTGAGTCCGGGACGCTATGTCTAATTGATGGTCAATACAGCTTTGGTCAGGTATTAGGCCATAATGTGGTCGCCCGGGCAGAGACTATGTGCCAAAAAAATGGTCTTGGCATCATTGCGCTGAGGAACGCGGGTCATCTGGGCCGGATAGGCGGCTGGGCAGAACTACTGGCAGATAAAGGTCTCGTCTCTATTCATTTTGTCACTGTCGCCGGTTCAAGAATTGTTGCTCCTTTTGGCGGTAAGCAGGCACGCATTTCAACTGCACCTGTGGCGATTGGAGTGCCGTATAAAGCAGAGTTTAATGAGACACAACATTTTATTCTTGATTTTGCCACCAGCCGAGTTGCAGAAGGAAAAATACTGGTCAGCCAGAAAACCGGATCAGCTTTGCCAGCAGATGCTATGGTCGATTCAACAGGCGCAGATTCAAAAATTCCAGAAACTATTTATGGCGCAACAGCTACGACTGACGTCCCAGATCCGCGTGCAGGTAAAGGGGCAATTCAGACATTCGGTCAACATAAGGGTTCTGGTCTTGGGCTAGCTTGTGAGCTGCTAGCAGGCGCTTTAACAGGCGCTGGAACAAACGCGCAAAACCGGCCATTTTGTAATGGCATGCTATCCATTATTCTTGATCCGAAAAAGCTGAACACAGATGATCAGATCGCTGCTGAAATATCAGATTTCATTACCTCAATCCGCCAGACATCCCCGCGCAAACCAGATCAGCCGGTTCTAATTCCAGGCGATCCTGAACGCGCAAAACGATCTGAAGCCAACCGGCAGGGCATTGAGCTGAATCCAACCATAGCTGCTCAGCTGAAAGCCATTTCAAACAATTTGGGCGTCTATATTCCAGATATTGTGCAAGCCTAGTCAGCTGTCCAGCCGCCATCAATCAACAAGCTTGTGCCTGTAATAAGAGCAGCTGCGTCTGAAGCCAAAAACACCACACCACCCATCATATCTTCAACTTCGCCAACGCGACCAAGTTTGATCTTATCTTCAATCCATGCGCGTCTTTCAGGGTTCTGAAAAGTTAATTCAGTCAAAGCTGTGCGCACGAAAGTTGGGCAGATTGTGTTGATCCTGACCTGATGCGGTCCCCACTCAATTGCCATCGCTTTGGTGAATCCCTCAACTGCAGATTTTGACGCACAATAAACAGATCGCTCAATTCCCCCAACATGCGCCATCTGGGAGGAGATATTGATAATGGACCCACCCGTTCCGGCAGCAATCATTTTTTTAGCAATCATCTGTGACAAAAAATAAGCCCCGCGAAGATTCACATCCATAACAGTATCAAAATCAGCAACACGCGTCTCTGCCGCGGGGCCATGACGGGCCATGCCGGCCGAATTGACCAGAATGTCAAATGCAGTGCTTTTATCAAGAATTGCAGACAAAGCTTCCAGATCAGAAACATCCAGAGCACAAGCCTGCATCTTCAGACTCTTTTCTTGGGCCGCATCAACAAGTGTGTCCAGCTTATCTTTAGAACGTGCTGCAGCCGTTACCTCGGCACCAGCTTCTGCCAGCGCGACCGCGCAAGCGAGGCCAATACCAGAAGAGGCTCCCGTGACAAGAGCCGTTTTACCATCAAGTCGCAGGCTGGGGGTTTTTGGCAGTTCCATAACCTATCCTCCAATTACTCGGCTGCTGTGCCATAGGCGACATTACGGCCACCATAGCGGCGCACTCTTACATTAGCCTGTTCAGCATGTCCAACAAACCCTTCCAGCATGCATAAGCGCGAACAATATTCCCCTATTTCTGTTGCCGCTTCATCTGTTGTCACTTTTTGATAAGAATGAGTTTTCAGAAACTTGCCAACCCAAAGGCCGCCTGTATAACGGCCAGCCTTTTTGGTTGGCAGCGTGTGATTTGTACCAATCACCTTATCTCCGTTAGCGACATTTGTTCGTGGCCCTAAAAACAATGCCCCATAACAGGTCATATGCTCTAAAAACCAGTCATCTCTGTCTGTCATCACCTGGACATGTTCTGAGGCGATATCATCTGCCATCTGCAGCATTTCATTATAACTGTCACAAACGATAACCTCACCATATTCATCCCATGACACAGAGGCGGTTTCAGCTGTTGGCAGAATCTTCAGAATTCGATCGATTTCTGCCATAGTCTTACGAGCTAGCTCTTCAGAATTGGTCAGCAGAACAGCTGGCGAATTATAACCATGTTCAGCCTGCCCCAATAAATCAGTCGCACATAATTCTGCATCAACGATTTCGTCTGCTATAACCATGGTTTCAGTTGGCCCTGCAAACAGGTCAATGCCCACCCGGCCAAACAGTTGGCGTTTTGCTTCAGCCACAAACGCATTGCCCGGTCCAACAAGCATATGAACAGGGTCTATTGTCTCTGTGCCCAAGGCCATCGCTCCAATGCCCTGCATGCCGCCTAAAACATAAATTTCATGCGCACCACCCAAATGCATTGCAGCAATTACAGCTGGGTTGGGCTTGCCTTTAAAGGGCGGTGTGGCGGCAATAATTCTGGGCACGCCAGCAACTGAGGCTGTCAGCACAGACATGTGTGCCGAGGCGACCATTGGGAATTTCCCGGCAGGCACATAGCAGCCTACAGATTGAACGGGAATGTTTTTATGGCCGAGGATGACGCCTGGCATGGTTTCCACTTCAATGTCTATCATGGACGCACGCTGGGCTTCGGCAAACTGCCTGACCTGATCCTGTGCAAATCGGATATCATCAAGATCACGCGGGCTGACCTCGGCAATCAGTGCTTTTATCTCATCATCGGACAATTTAAATGAGTCAGGTGAATAATTGTCGAATTTCTCTGAAAGCTCACGAATGGCCGCATCGCCGCGGGCCTCAATATCCCGGAGCGTATCCTCAACAATTGCCTTTACTTTTGCATCATCTTCCCTGCGCTCGGACTGAGACTTACTTTCCTTAAGATAGCGAATAGCCATAATTTGCCTTTCTTGTCATAATCTTTAGATGTTGTGTTCTTATACTTAAACTCGAGGCTGGATAGGTCTAGTTCAAAAAGTGAATTTATCTCAAATTATCCGTCCAAATTTTACAAACCATCTGTGAGATGATGAGCCAAACTGGCCGCCTGACGTGCTATGGTTGTTGCACCTACCACATCCCCCTCACTACCTGCTGTCATCGCTCCAATACCGTAGCCAAAAGGATAGGGATCACCGTCACCTGAGCAGAGTTTAAGATCTTCAGCTAGTTGCGGGCCCCAGCCAAATGCATCAGCCTGAATCACATGATCACCAATCATTGCCGCAATCAGAGGATCACGCCCAATGCCAGTGCAATTCACAATGATATTTGCCTTGAGCGGCTGGCCTGAAGAGAGATAAGCAGAGAAGCTTTCACTCCTATTCCCAGCCGAAATCTGGTTCACACGTCCGGTATGGAGAACCAGCTGTCCTGAACTGATCATCTCTGCAGCCATCTGACTAGTTTGCGGGGCTGAACGGTACCGGGCTAGAGACCATGATCCCCCCAAATGGACCATCAGTCGACGTTTTTCTGCAGCAGGTAACCTGCGCCAAACAGGATTCAAATGAACGCGCAGAGCTTCAAACCGGCTTTGCCACTCTGAATCTGTCCAGAGATACTGGGGCTGCCGGTTCAGATGACTCATCATAAATTTGATAACCGCTGATGCAGAAGAGATATCATCTGGCCATTTGATTGCCTCTGCGGGAACCCAGCCTGTCTGCGCTGGCGGTAGAATACCTAACGGCGTTACTAGGTGAATTTTGCCGCGATGCCCCGCCCGGCCCAACGCATAAATCGTATCCAAAGCTGTTAAACCACCCCCAACAAGAAGAACAGTTTGTTCTGGATCACAGTCATGCAGCCAACTTCCTGTCCAAGGTGATTTAATGAGCAGATGCCCCTCATGCTGAAGACAGTCCTTTTCAACTGGACATGGCCAGTCCGGTTCAGGATTTCCAGTCGCCAGAATCAACGTCAAAGCTGTGTATTCTTCGCCTGTATCAGTGCGCAAATGCCAATTTGATGAGTTGTGTTCATAACGGACGGATATCACGTGCTGCCTAATAAATTTCACATCTTCTTTATACGGCAGTTGACTCAGCTCGTGGTCAATATAGCGAGCAAAATCAACCCGCCGGTAAAATTTTCCTGCCTCACAATAAGCATCTTCATCCTGCAGGCATGCTTCAGCCCAGTTTGGAAAAAGGTCAGGCTTTGTAGGACGAAGTTGCATAATCTGGGCCCGCACATTCAGTCTGTAGTCAGGGTGCAGAGTACCGAAAGCCGCACCATGACCAAAAGACCCCCTGCCAAACACAGCAATTTTTTCCGCAAAATCCGGCATCCGTTCAAGCAGATGCATTAACAGGGCTGCAGATGTATATCCCGCACCCACGATGGCTATAGATAACGAAAAAGAAGGTCTCATTTTTTCAAAGGCTACCCTCAGCCTTCAACAGGTCCGCCTTCATCTTTCCAGGCGCCAAACCCGCCTACATTGCTTACATGTTTGAAACCCATTTCAACCAGCGTTCGGCCTGCTAAAGCTGCCTGCCCACCTGCACCACAGACTAGAATAATTTCTGCGTCCTTGTCCATCTGCGGATTGTGGAACTGTGTAGCCTGGTCAGCGGCAAATTCAATAAAGCCACGTGGTATTCGCAGCGCACCAGCAATTGTTCCGCTTTCCTGTATTGCTGCGCTATCGCGCACATCCACAAATATCACACCGCTCTGTCCATGTTTTGCGATGCCTGCCTGCGTTTCAAGTTTTGGGACAATTGCGTTTGCCTCTGCAAGATAGTCCTGTGCTGATTTCATTGCCTTACCCTTTTCTGTGTTTAGTGCCTATATGAAAACAGGCTATAGCCTGCTCACTTCATCCTACCCTGCCGCCTCTGGCATGCAACTCTGTTTTTTTACAGATGACAATCACAGTAATTTATTTTTCGGTTTGTGGCCGTGTTGCCACATAAACACCAAACGTTGCCACCAGCAGACCAATCACATCTGTTGCGGTTAGGTTTTCATTCACAAATAACCAGCCCATCACTGCTGATACTGGCGGAACCAAAAAAAACAGGGTGGCGGTCTGGCTGGCTGAACCGACCTTAATCAGATACATCAGAATAGAGAACGCGCCAAAAGAGATAGCTAAAATCTGCCAGCCCATCGCCAGAATAAATGATCCTGTAAAATCCAGAAACGGCTGTTCAATCGCTAGCATAATCAGAATATGAAAGGCACAAGCTGCCGTGGCCTGATATAAATTCAATACAGATAAAGGCAGCCGGTCGCCTAAGCGTTTTTGCCAGAGTGTTCCTGCAGTTACCGCAAGCAAGGCGACCCCTGTTGCTACGAGCCCTATAAAAGGCAATTCACCGCCTACATCTAAGCCAAGAACAATCGCTGCCCCACCAAATCCCAGCATAATCCCAGCCCATTGACGCCAGGTGACCATCTCTCCTAGAACTGGTCCAGCAAGCGCACCTGTCAAGACAGGTTGAAGTGAGACAATCAGAGCAGCTATGCCAGCTGGCAGACCCTTAGACACTGCAAAAAATACCCCGCCAAGATAAAGCCCGTGAAATAAAATACCTGTGCCGCAGGCTTCAAGGATATCTCTACGACGGGCAGACAGATTGTCTTTCAGGATAAGGGCAAAACAAAAAAATCCAAAAGCCACAAGGGCGAAGCGAAACCCAAGGGCAGCAAAAGGAGAGGCATCCTCAACGATGATTTTGCCGCTGATGAATGCTGATGACCAGAGAATAACAAACAAAAACGGAAAAGCACGTATCATGCAGTGATTACATCCTGTGCTTTATAAATATCAATGCCACGGTCATCACACCGCTTATGCAGCCT
>PBLM01000050.1 GCA_002721775.1 Rhodospirillaceae bacterium
CATGGCTGTGGCTCGGCTGCCCATGCGGCGCCAGCCATTATTAAAATGGTTGTTCCCGCACATAGTCCTAGACCCGCTAAAGAAATGTCGCGAATCGTCATCTTGTGTTCCCCTCTAACTGGAGTTGATACCCTATCTTGCGGTCGTGCAAACAAAATTTATTTAAACAGAAGCACGAAGTGCTTTATAAGAAAAGCCTACTTTTGAATTTATCTGTCTGTATTAGCGTGTTTTCTATGCTATGAAAAGCCCTCTGCGACGGCCTGTCGCAAAGGCTGGTTAAAACAAACTGCTGAGGGTATGCAAACAAGGGCTGATGACCAGATTTCAGCCTTGAAATGTAGTCTATTAGACCCCATTTCTAACAGAACCTAAAATATCGCAGATGACAACGCCGTTCACTCAAACAAAAGGTAATCTTATGGATTTACTTGAACAAACAGATCAAGTGTTTTTTGCCTCTACAGGACTAGATAAAGACCAAACGATGACTGAGGTTGCCAACAGCCTGAATGGGGCAGATGATGGTGACTTGTTTCTGGAAATGCGGCATGCAGAGATGTTGTCCTTTGACGATGGCCGGCTAAAAACAGCAACATATGACCAAAGCGCAGGATTTGGTTTGCGCGCTATCGTTGGCGAGGCGGATGCCTTTGCACATGCTGGAGAGTTAAGTTCGGCCGCCCTAAAGCGTGCAGCTGAGACTGTTTCCGCCGTCGCCTCTGGTCATTCAGGCCAAATCGCACTTGCCCCGGAAGCCGGGCGCAATCAGTCTTTCTACTCAGACTCCAATCCGCTGAACCAAACCGCGTTTGAGGAAAAAGTGGCGCTTTTGCAGAGGATTGACAGCTATGCACGTGACAAAGACCCGCGGGTAAAACAAGTCAGCGCCTCTTTAGCTGGTTCATGGCAGGCGGTACAAATCATCCGACCGGATGGGACACGCTTCGCTGATATCCGCCCTATGGTCAGAGTAAATGTAGCGGTTGTTGCCGAAAAGAATGGCCGAATGGAAAGTGGAAGTAGTGGGACAGGCGGCCGATTTATGTTTGACCGCTATTTGAACCCTGACGTGTGGCAGGCTGAGGTAGATGAAGCGCTGCGCATCGCGCTATTGAACCTCGAATCTGTTGGTGCACCAGCTGGTGAGATGGAAATTGTGCTAGGGTCAGGCTGGCCTGGTGTGATGCTACATGAGGCAGTTGGCCATGGACTAGAAGGTGATTTCAACCGCAAAGGCACCTCCGTTTTTTCTGGTCGTGTTGGTGAACAAGTGGCTGCAAAAGGTGTCACTGTTGTGGATGATGGCACCATTCAGGAACGGCGGGGGTCTATAACGATTGATGATGAAGGCACCCAGTCCGCTCGCAATACGCTTATAGAAGACGGTATCTTGAAAGGCTATATGCAGGATCGGCAGAATGCTCGTCTCATGGGGGTTGAAGCGACCGGAAATGGCCGCCGAGAATCTTATGCCCATCTGCCGATGCCGCGTATGACCAACACATTCATGGAGGATGGAGACTATGAGGCCGATGAAATTGTCGCCTCAATGAAAAAAGGCATTTATGCGGTGAATTTTGGCGGCGGTCAGGTAGATATCACCTCTGGAAAATTTGTATTCGCTGCCTCTGAAGCGTATCTGGTTGAGAGCGGAAAAATTGGTGCGCCTGTAAAGGGCGCAACTCTAATAGGAAGCGGGCCTGACGCCATGTCAAAAATAACCATGATCGGCAATGACCTATCGTTGGACAGGGGTGTTGGGACATGCGGAAAAGCCGGACAGTCTGTTCCGGTTGGGGTCGGCCAGCCTACACTGAAAATGGGGGGCATTACTGTTGGCGGGACTGAAGCAGCTTAACAGGCCGTATAGCCAACCTGTCTGAAATACGGCTCAGCACGAGACTGACAATAAAGATGGCAAAGACAAAGCTGTGATCAGCACTTATTGAACGACCCAGCCCGTCAATCACGATAAACAAAAACACAGAGACAAGCGCACCGCTTCCGAAAAAAATTGATAAAGGCAATCAGAAGCAGAGTAGCCTTCATTCGGAAAAATTTACACTGTCTGAAAAAGTCCTTTGCATCATGCACCAGCCTAATAATGATATAGGTTGAACAGATGACGGACATCCTGATCCCAATCGCTGTTATAGTGATGGAGCATGATATCTGCATTAGTTTTCTCTGCGGTCACAATTTTCAGAAGTGGGTCAAGATATTGTGTCTCATCCCCGCCCTTGGTGTCTGTTATCTGCCGTCTGGCAAGGCCAGTTTCAGACAGCGCAACCATTTCCCTTGCTATTGCTAACATTGGCTGACCCATAAACTGCCCATCAAGACCATCAGTAAGCGCAGACAAACGCGCTGCCTCCACCTGCTGAGCTGAAATGCCATGCACAAGTGCCTCTGCGGCGCTCAGGCTTTCCTCATCATATAAAAGACCGACCCACAAAGCAGGCAGCGCACAGATAGAGCCCCAGCTGCCGCTGTCTGCTCCCCGCATTTCAAGGTAGCCTTTCAAACGAACTTCAGGAAAAGCTGTGGTGATATGGTCCTCAAAATCATCCATACTTGGCAACTGACCTTCAAAGCCTGGCAGCTTGCCATCCATGAATGCCCTGAAAGACTGTCCGGACACATCAACATACGAATCATCTCTGTGCAGGAAATACATTGGTACATCGAGAATATACTCAATCCATGCCTCGTAGCTAAAGTCATCCCTAAACACGCAAGCTGGTACACCGCATCTGTCTGGATCTGTATCTGTCCAAGCTTGAGCCCTCGTGGACTTCACGCCTGAAGGCTTGCCATCCTTAAAGGGAGAATTCGCAAACAGAGCCGTTGCAACAGGCTGAAGCGCGAGTGAAGTGCGGAATTTACGCACCATATCAGTTTCACTTGCGTAGTCGAGATTGACCTGAACAGTGCAGGATCGCAGCATCATATCCAGTCCCAGATTACCGCGCTTTGGCATATATTCCCGCATAATCTTGTAACGGCCTTTTGGCATCCAGAAGATGTCCTCACGCTGCCAGAGCGGCTGAAATCCAACCCCAAGCATACATAAATTCAGTTCAGCCGTTACCTCTCGCATGTAATTAAGGTGACGACCCGTTTCTGAACAGGTCTGATGCAGATTTCCTAGTGGCGCCCCCGACAGCTCAAACTGCCCGCCTGGCTCTAGTGTGATAGAGCCGCCCTGCCCGTCTTTCAGGCCTATAATATTACCCCTCTCAAAAATCGGAGTCATGGAGTGTTTTTCGGAAAGACGGCTTAGAAGTGCGCCAATACCTGCCTCACCTTCATAACTAACCGGACGGAAACTGCCTTTTCGAAACAGAAATTTTTCATGCTCAGTGCCAATACGCCAATTCTCAGCATCTGTTTCCTGTTTCTTCAGCCAGTCAACAAGCTGCGCTTTGTCTGTGATTTTCATTGATTTCGATGTGCCAGACATTAAGACCCTACCCGTCGGTGGAAAAATTGAAAATAGTATGTTATTTGCCCGATGAATATTCTACTAATCTATACCAGAAACAGACCAATCACCCCAAACAGCCTGGAATAAGCTTAATGCTGCCAGTGCCGCTGTATCACTGCGCAGAATGCGTGGCCCCAGGCTAAGCGGGCGAACTGAAGGCATTTTTCTGATCTGGTCACGTTCTGTATCTGAAAACCCGCCTTCAGGCCCGATCAGCAATCCGGCTTTTGTGACTGGCTTGCTGCGCAGCTGAGCTAGCGGATCTCTCTGATTGTTTGTAGATAAGGCCTCATCACAGAAAATCAGATGCCGATCAACTGGCCACTCTTCTAGAAGCTGATGAAGAGGTATAAAATGGCCGATAGACGGGACATCTAGACGCCCTGTCTGTTCTGCAGCTTCAACAGCATTGGCAGACAATCTGTCCAGATTCACTTTGCTGACCTGACAATAATCTGTATTTACAGGCTGAATATGGCGTACGCCCAATTCAGTTGCTTTTTGCGCCATAAAATCAAGCCGAGTGCGCTTTACAGGGGAAAATAAAAACCATATATCCGGACTGGGTTTAAATTCTGCGCAAAGTTCAACTAGCTGAACAGATGCTGATTTACGATTTATATCAGTTAACTCACCAATAAAACTATTTGTTCGGCCATTAAAAATTTCCAGCCTATCACCTGCAGAACGCCGCATGACATGCCCCAGATAATGCGCCCTTTCTTTATCAAGGGACAGCGTTGCCCCTTTTACTAAATCACAATCAACAAATAGCCTTATCGGCGGAATATACGCGCACATTAAACTGTCTTAGGCAGATTAAAGACTAGTGGCAAGTGTTTTAAAGTTTGTGATAAATCTATTGAACAGCAATTCTAGACGCTGCCCTTATCGCACCTGAACATAGCCTAAACGATCCGCCATGCCATCACAGACACCAGATAAAAATCATGTCAACCCCCGCAAGGGCGCGCAGCAGGGCACATTTACAGACATCAGGCTGACTGGGATGTGGGCGCTGCTTCCTGTTCATCTGCAGCCCTATGTCACGCTGGCCCGATTAGACAGGCCAATAGGCTGGTGGTTATTAGTTTTGCCCGGTTGGTGGATATTCGCAGCTTTCAGCCCGAATCCGCATAGGGCTGTTTTCTTCATGGCCTTATTTACTATTGGGGCGGTGGCTATGCGGGGGGCAGGATGCATAATTAATGATCTCTGGGACAGAGATATCGATGCGCAGGTTGAACGGACCCAATCGCGCCCCCTGGCCTCAGGACAGATATCTTTCACAGCTGCTGTAATGTTTCTCGGATGCTTAAGTGGCTGCGGTCTGCTTGTCCTGATCCAACTTCCTTTGTTCAGCTGGGTTATTGGAATTGGCGCTCTGCCTCTAATCATTTTATATCCGCTGGCAAAGCGGTTTACGGACTGGCCTCAAATTGTGCTTGGCCTCACCTTCAGCTGGGCGATTCCTGTTGCCGGGTCTGTTCTGTGGCAGGGCTGGCCCCCGGCCAGTTTGTGGGTACTTTATGCCGGCACTGTTTTTTGGGTCATCGGTTATGATACTATATATGCCGTCCAAGATATAAAAGATGACAGGCTAACAGGAGTCAGGTCATCTGCACTTGCCCTTGGCCGGCATCTGCGCGTTGGTGTAGGCGTATGCTATCTGCTGGCCATCCTGCTTTGGGCATTTGGCTTTTTCAGCCTTTTAGGTCAAGGAGCCTGGATAGGTGGACTTGGCTTTGTCTGCTGTCATTTTCTGTGGCAGTTGCGACAGCTGGTTGCAGATGACCCGGCAACCGCACTTAAGCTTTTTAAATCCAACCGGGATGCTGGCCTAATTTTTGCAGGTGGCCTCTTTATGAACAGTTTTTTCTAACCTGAAATCGTCTATCACAGAACAGCGGGCTGCCAGGGCATGACAGATGGCAATACCGCGTCGCTGAGCAAGCCTGAGGCCACTTCGTCGCGCAACGTCTGGTCTGACTGCAGCTTATGTATCCAGCTTTCAAGTGAGACTTGCTCCTTACAATAGCGGTGATAGATAATACTCTGAATCTGACGCTGCGTTCTGACGGCAAATTGTCTGTTTTCTGCTGGGATGCGCTGCAAGCCAAAGGGCCCTTGACCGCTGTTTCCAAAGGCACCGGCAATCGCAGCATAACCGAATAGGCGATCAAGAGGACTGTTAAACTTTTGCTGGATGCGGGTAAGGTCCCATTCCACCCAATTATAAGCTTCACCGACAGATTCAGTCTGATGCATGACTGCCAGCTGCGCAGGGGTAAGCCAGGCAATATTCAAGTCAATATGCGTGCCTGGACACGGAAAGGCTGAGCAGGGCACCGCACCATAAGGAGCAAGGTTGGCGACATGAACCACATCACAATCATGAACCCGCACAGGGGTGACGGCCAGTTCTGCTGACCCCCCAAACTTCCTGTTCAGTTGGACAGGCGCCCGATTTGAGCCAACAGACAGAACAGCAATGCGGCTGGCAAAGTCATAGTCCGGGTCAAGGTCAAAGACCAGACCATTCTTGATCAGATAGGCATAATCCGGCGCATCATAAGGATAATCTAGTACACGTTCTAGTTCAGATAGGTTGGCAATTTTTTCCATGATCCTAATGCCCTGCAGTCCAGCCCAAGTAATTTTTAATAGTGAAGGCCAGCAAGAGGCTCAAGACCCAGCATCAGATTCATATTTTGAACAGCTGCCCCTGCGGCTCCTTTGCCAAGATTATCAAGTCGCGCGGTCAACACAAACTGACTGCTTTCTGCATTTGCGAATACAAATAATTCTAGCCGGTCCGTCCCTGATAGAGAATCAGCAGATAAAAACCCAAATTCAGTAAGGGAATCTTCTGTGCGCACCGAAACCAAATCTGCTGATAAATAGTGGTCAGCAAAAACAGAACGGATATCATCTGCCCGAACATCATGGGCAAACTGCTCCTGATGCAGCGGAATATTCACCAGCATTCCTTGCGCGAAATCACCCACACTTGGCAGAAATACAGGCGCATGAACAAGACCAGCATGCTGTTTCATCTCAGGCAAATGTTTGTGTGACAGATGCAAACCATAGGCTGCAAAGGCGGTTTCGCCCTTGTCTTCATATCTGGCAATCATCGTCTTGCCTCCGCCACTATAGCCACTCACACAAACAGCAGATAAATGTGCTAAGGATGGTAGATACCCTGCCTGCCGCAAAGGCGCAATAAGACCTAGGAAGCCTGTTGGATAGCAGCCCGGATTACTTACAAACTGTGCTGAACGAATAGCATCCTGTTGCCCTGGGTTCATTTCGGCAAAACCATAGGTAAAATCAGGCGCGACCCGGTGCGCGGATGACGCATCTATCAGTCGTGAGCCAGAAGTTTTTGCTATCTGCACCGCCTGAACAGCCGCTTCGTCTGGAAGACAAAGAATGGTCACATCAGCGTTAGCCATGGCCTTGGCCCGCGCATCAGAATCCTTGCGTTGCCGGTCATCCAGAACGTGCACAGACAAGTCCGTACGTGTTTGGAGCCGATTATGCACTTGCAGACCCGTTGTTCCGGCAGCACCATCAATAAATACAGAGTAAACCATGATTTTTTCTTGATAAACTGACACTTTCTTAAATGCAAGCTGTTGAATCAGCAAGAGGGACGTATTATGTCATGAGGTATGTCGAAACAAGATCAAGATATTATTTCAAAGGCGTTGAGCGCAGCAAAGCAGGCTGGCGCAGACAGCGCAGATGTGAGTTTTATTAAAGGTGGCGGGCAAGATGTTCAGATTCGCCTTGGCAAGGTTGAATCCGCCGAACGTGCAGAAGATTACCAGATGGGTATGCGCGTATTTGTTGGACAGCGCAGCGCAACCATTTCTTCCGGGCAGCTAGATGATGAAAATATTATTCATCTGGCAGAACGTGCGGTGTCCATGGCCAGACATGCTCCGGGGAACCCCTATGCCAGGCTTGCAACAGCGGAAGAACAGGCAAAGTCTTTTCCAGAGGTAGACCTGTATGATGACACGGACTTCAGCACAGATAAACTGACTGAAATAGCGCTGGCTTGCGAGGACGCAGCCCTCAGCCAAAAAGGCATCAGTAATTCTGATGGCGCATCCGCCTCGTCTGGCACAAGCGAGGTTATTATTGGGACAAGCACAGGCTTTAATGCCGCCTACAAACGTTCAAATTTTGGCTTTTCAACAGTCGTATTAGCTGAAAAAGACGGCCAGATGGAACGCGATTATGATTACAGCTCTTCTGTATTTGCTGAAGATCTGAAAAAGCCCGAACTTGTAGGCCAGAATGCAGCACGCCGAACATTATCGCGCCTCGGCGGGCGCAAACCACAGACTGGAACCTTTCCGGTAATTTTTGACAAACGTGTGTCGCGCTCTCTTGCTGGTCATGTCGCCAGTGCCATTAATGGCGCATCTATTGCCCGTGGCACTAGCTTCCTGAAAGAGAAGATGGGTGAACGGATCACAAATCCAGCTATTAATTTGCTGGATAACCCACTTTTGCCGCGCGGGCATGGATCACGCTTGTTTGATGGCGAAACATTGCCGGTAAAAGAACGGCATCTGGTGAAAGATGGTGTGCTTCAGGGCTGGCTTTTAGACCTGGCAACAGCAGCACAACTTAACCTTGAGCCGACTGGTAATGCCAGCCGTTCCTTGTCAGGACCTCCTAGCCCGTCTGTGTCAAATTTCATAATGGAAGCTGGCGAGACAACGCTCGACGAGTTCCTTTCTGATATTGAACAGGGCTTTTATATCACTGAGTTAATGGGCAGTTCTGTGAGCCTGACAACAGGGGATTACAGCCGTGGAGCATCTGGTTTTTGGATTGAAAATGGCAAGGTGGCATGGCCAGCAACAGAAGCCACCATCGCTGGTAACCTTAAAGATATTTTCATGGACATGCTCCCAGCAAGAGATCTTGAATTGACCCAGTCAATAGCTGCGCCGTCTGTATTCATCAAACAATTGATGGTTGCTGGTAGCTGAAAAACATGAAAACCGTCCCTGTTTCTTCAAAATCTGCTCCCGTACATTCTAGGCGGGGCATGCGGGACTGGGTGGAGTTGATGGCAAAGGACCACGGTGTTCTGCGCTTGTGGTGGCATAATATGCACCAGATTGACAGTAATATGTGGCGCAGCAACCAGCCAACCCCACGTCGGATTGAACACGCAGCCCAACTGGGCATTCGGACGATTATAAATCTACGTGGGCCACGCTCTGATGGGGGTTGGCGCCTTGAAGCTGAAGCCTGCGCGCGCCACGGCTTACAGCTTATAGATTTTACTGTGCGATCGCGCGCTGCACCAGACAAACAAATGCTATTTGACACAAAGGCTCTATTCGACAGAATAGAGTGGCCAGCTTTACTTCATTGCAAATCTGGGGCAGATAGGGCCGGGCTCATGTCTGCTTTATACTTGCTGATACAGAAAAATAGGCCAGTGGTTGAGGCCTCACAGCAATTATCCTTTCGCTATCTTCATGTAAAACGGGCCAAGACTGGTTTGCTTGACGCCTTTCTGACCGCCTATGCGCCCTATGAAGCAGAAGGAATGGTGTTTTTTGAATGGGTAAACGACATCTATGACCCAGAAAAACTACAGGCCGAATTTTTGTCTTCATTCTGGGCTGACAGGCTGGTTGACCAATTGTTAAAGCGTGAATGAGCCAAGCGTTAAGAAAAAGACTGCAGCGCGCATAAATGAGCATATAGCCCGTCTTTTTTTAGTAGTGTCTGATGCGTGCCTGTTTCAACAATTCGGCCTTTGTCCAACACGATAATCAGATTTGCTTTTTGAATAGTTGACAGCCTATGGGCAACTACGAGCGTTGTCCGGCCAGATGACAACCGGTCAAGCGCTTCTTGAACCAACTTTTCAGACTGGGCATCAAGGGCGCTTGTAGCTTCATCAAGAAGCAAAATAGGCGCGTTTTTCAACATAGCCCTTGCAATGGCAATAAGCTGACGCTGCCCGCCAGATAATTTATTTCCGCCTGCACCAACAGCTGTTGCGTAAGTTTCCGGCAACTTTTTAATAAATTCATCTGCAGCGGCTGCCTTTGCCGCCATTCTGATACAATCATCTGTTGCCCCCTGACGCCCAAACCCAATATTGGCCGCAACCGTATCATCGAACAGGACAGCTTCCTGAGACACCAGTGCGATATGACCTCGCAAATCAGAGAGAGAGAACTGAGAGATGGACATGCCATCGATTGTGATCTGGCCCCCAGAGGGGTCATAAAACCGCGGTAAAAGATTTATAATTGTTGATTTTCCGCTGCCACTTGGCCCTACAATTGCAACTGTCTGTCCAGGAGCAACTGTGAAGGATACATCTTCCAAAATAGCAGATGTCTGATAAGCAAAGCTGACGTTTTTAAAGCACAGCTCTCCCTGAACATTCTGCAGACGGGCAGGTTGAGGCGGGTCAATAACAAGCGCACGCTGATCAAGCAAAGCAAACACTCGTGCTGTGGCAGCAAGGCCTTCCTGGGTAATCGCATTTAATGTGCCAATTCCCCGTACAGGCTGAACCAGCAATAAAAGAGCGGTAATGAAACCAGCAACATCACCGACCTCTGACTGGCCAGTTGATACCTGCCAGGCGGCCACACCTATAACGCCGGCAACAGCAAATCCTCCCAATACCTCAAGAATAGGGTCAATACGGGCCCGTCCTGCCAGAAGATTGACAAGGCGATCATATAAGCCGTCAAAGGCGCGCACACTTCTAGTCTTTTCTGCCGCTTCCAGCTTGTAGGCTTTAACCATGCGTGCACCTTGCAGTATTTCTGCCAGCAATGAGGTGATGGTTTCCATATGTTCCTGCAAGGCACCAGATGCTTTTCGCTGCCGGTTTCCAATTTTTATAATGGGCCGTATTGCAAGGGGGTAAACCGCTAAAACCAAAACAGACAACAGCCAGCTGAACCAGAACATGACCCCAACCATGACAAAAATTGTCAGTACGTCTCTAACCAGATTATTGGCCAAACGGACAAAGGCTTCCCTGACAAGATTCAAGTCGTTCATAATACGTGAAATAAACGCTCCTGCTGGTTCAGCGGTCACAGTTGCCAGATCAGCATCTATCAGACGATGGGCCATGGCTTTCTGAATATCGGTGGTGACTTCCAGAGCCAGGCTGTTTACACTCAGTACTTGAAAATACATTGCCACCCCCTTTACAGAGGCCAAACAAATAATCGCAAGTGGAATAAGAATAAACGGATCATACAGGTCGATGAGGGCATTTCCAGTAGCAGCGAGCGCCGGTCCTGCTGCCAGCACATCAAACACGTGCCGGATTAAAGCAGGATAAGCACCGCCTGTTACCGCAACAAGCACCATAAGCAAAAAGACCAGCATCAGGCGCTGCTTGTAGCACACAACCCAGTCACACCAGAACCTCTTGATAATGGCCTTATCATCAAGGCTGAGCATGATGAGAATCCTTCAAGCAAACGTAAATCAGCACAGCTATTTTCATACTGTTTATTTACCATGTAGCCTGTCTGGCTGTATAGACATAAAGCTCCGTTGTCTTTAGGGTAAGGTTGAAAAATTACGCATAATATAGACCAGATAACAGCAAGTCTGCTTTTTGAGAGACTGAACCTCAAATTTATAATGCACTGCAGCTGAATGTTTTGAAGTATGTTAAAACGCCTGACCCGAACCGTTGCAGGTTCTTTTTTACTAAGCATGATTCTAGCGGCAATGATGGGTCTGTTGGTGGTCACATTACGTTGGTCACATATAGGGCGGGCAGAACTGAAATCGCGTCTACGCAAAGGCAAGCCTGAAATCATTATTTTCTGGCATGAGTATTTATTTGTAATGTCTCCTATCCTGCCCCGTCGCTGTTCAGCATTGCAATCGCCCCATCCTGACGGGCGGATTCTGGCCGGGGCCTCACGTCTGTTTGGCCTGCGGCCTATTTGGGGAAGCAGTAACAGAAAAGCGCTGTCTGGCCTGCGGCAATTGGCTGGTGAGCTGAAATCAGGCCGATCAGCTGTGATAACCCCAGACGGCCCGCGCGGACCTGCCCGAACCTTATCCATGGGACCAATCAGCCTTGCTCAGCTAACCGGTGCACCGATCACGATTGTCGCCTGGTCAGCGCAGAATTGCTGGCGGGCAAAAAGCTGGGATAAAATGAGATTTCCCAAGCCTTTTAGCCTGATTACCTGCAGATGGTCTGAGCCTATTTTCCTGCCACGCACGAAGTCCAAAAAAGAAATGGAACAACAACGTCTTCTGATCGAGGTACAGTTGAACAAACTTGTCAGTTTTGTTGATGGTAGCAATCAGCACGGGCAAGTCACATGATCAGAACAGTTACCGGTTATAACCGCCTGTGGGACTGCCTGCGTCCATTTTTATCTATCTATCTTACCTGGCGCTGCCTGCGCGGTAAAGAAGACCGCAGCCGGCAGGAAGAGAGATTGGGACAGGCCTGGCGGCAAGCACGGCCAAAAGGCTGTCTTATTTGGCTTCATGCTGTTTCCGCAGGTGAATCCGTAGCAGCGATAAGCCTCGCAAAGGCCTGTCTGAAGCTGCAGGGAAAAGCGCATGTTCTGATTACAACAAATACCCTGACAGCCTTTGAACAGCTTGAACGCGCAAAGCTAGACCAGACAATCATCTGTTTTCAGCCCCTTGATCATTCAGCCTATGTAAAAAGATTTCTAGCATATTGGCAGCCGGACAGCGCTGTCTTTTTGGAATCTGATTTCTGGCCAAATCTGATTATTGAGACAGCTAAACAGAATATAACAGTGCAGTTTGCCTCTGCACAGTTGTCTGCCATCTCTTTTATCAATTGGAAGAAGCGACCTGAACTGGCCAGCCGGCTGTTCGGTGCAGCGCAGCTTATCTGCGCTGTTGATGATGAGCAGGGGCAGAGATTTAAACGGCTCTGTCAGCCAAATGTGGTATCACTGCCAGATATCAGGCCAGAGAAAAAGCCAGAGATAAGAATAGGTGGGTCGTTAAAGTTGAATGCTGTCAGTGCCGCAGTTGACGAAGCTTTTGTTGACCAGCTGAGAGCAGTCGCCGCCGGTAGGCCTACTCTTCTTGCTGCCTCAACGCATGACCCAGAAGAACAAATACTTCTACGAGCCAGTCAGGAGGTCGTGCGTGCAGGCTTCCCACATCTGCTGATCATTGCCCCGCGTCATATTGATCGCAGTCAGGACATTGCACGCCTGATGCCACAGGCGGCACGCAGAAGCAAAAACCAACTTCCGCTCTCAGGGGACAATCATTTTATTGCAGACAGCTTTGGTGAGATGAGCAGTCTGGTCACTGCAGCAGACATTGTTATCCTGGGCGGATCATTTGTGCCGAAGGGTGGGCATAATCCATTGGAAATCGCCGCCCTTTCCAAGCCATTGATAACCGGGCCATCTCAGTTTAAGAACAAGGAAGAATTTAATCGGCTTCAGCAATATGGTCAATGTATGACAGTAAAGGATGAAGCTGCACTGTTTAGACAGCTAATCATTTGGCTTGAGGCTTTACGTACAGATGGCAGGGCTGTGCCGCAAGACAACATCGACAAGGCCCGCGCTTATGTCAAGCAGGCTTGTGAACGACCTGCAAAAACGGCAAGATTGATTATAGACAAGCTGCCCGCACAGCACCATCCAAATCAGAACTGAACAGCAGTGAACCAAAATGATAACCGCGCCAAATTTCTGGACAAACAAAGGCTTGATTTCAACAGTGTTACTGCCGTTAAGCTTGATATGGGTTTTGGCAGGACAATTACGGCGAATGCTGGCAAAAACTGAAGTAGCTACCCTGCCTGTTATCTGTGTTGGCAACATCCTGATCGGCGGATCTGGCAAAACCCCAGTCACTGCCACTTTGTGCGGAATGCTAAAAGAACAGGGCTATACACCCTGTATCCTTACGCGCGGCTATAAAGGTAACAATAAAGGCCCTGTATTTGCTGATCCCGCTATACACACAACAGATGATGTCGGTGATGAGGCTATCATGCTGGCCTTCTCAAATGACGTCTGTGTCTCTGCAGACAGAATAAAGGGTGCAGCCTTCATATCAGCACAGAATAAATTTGACGTGATCATTATGGATGATGGCATGCAAAACCCCTGGCTACATAAAGATATCATCCTTACTGTCTTTGACGGCGGGGCAGGCGCAGGCAACCGGCGCTTACTGCCGGCAGGGCCACTGCGTGAGCCTTTGAACACAGGACTTGCTAGGGCCGACGCCGCGATTCTTAATGGGCAGGATGAAACGGGTCTCTTTGCTCTGCTGCCCAAAACGCTGCCACAATTTAAGGGCAAACTCTACCCAGATCAGAAAGAGGTAAAGGCGCTGGGTGAAAAGCGGTTTATTGCGTTTGCTGGTATTGGCAGGCCAAAGCGTTTCTTTGAAACTGTCACCAGCACAGGTGCAGATGTGGTGCGCACTCTGTCCTTCGCAGACCATCATAGCTATTCTGAAGCTGATTTATCGCGGCTGCAGCAGGAAGCATGGACAAAAGGTGCTGACTTAATAACCACTCAAAAGGACTGGGTTCGTCTGCCGCCTGACTGGCGTGCACAGATCTCGACACTGCCTGTGACGTTTCGGTTTTCACAAAACGACCAATCAGCATTGTTGAAGCTGATAACCGCTGTTCTTCCGGAAAGACGAAGCTGATGTCGATGTCCTATCGGCCAGGCTGGCTAAAAATTCTTTACAGCTGTTTCATCTGGCCGTTGGAAGCAATTCTGCTTGGTCTTCTTATCGGGTTGCTAACCATACTACCTTTGCGTATGGCCAGTTTTGTGATGGGCAGGTTATTTGCGGGGCTGGGACCGATAACCCCATGGCACAAACGCGCAGAAGACCAGATGCAACTGGCTTTGCCTGAATGCTCAAAAGCAGAACGACAAATCTGGTTACGCGAAATGTGGGACAATCTGGGTAGGACGGCAGCAGAATTTATCAAAACCAGACAGATGCTCAATAAGGGTTATATCCAATTTGAAGGCCTGCATCATCTTGCAGATCATAATGGTGGTTTTGTCATCGGTGCTCATTTGGGAAATTGGGAAGCTCTATCCATGCTGGGACCCTGCACAAGTGTGAAAACTGGCCTAATCTACCGCCCATTAAATAACCCATATGTTTCCAAATTGATGAAGCACCGAACCTATTCTGCTGGTGCAGATATTTATGAAAAAGGTCGACAAGCTGCAATCGGCATGGTGTCGACCTTGCGTAAAGGGGGCTTTATGCTTCTTCTGGTTGACCAGCAATTGCGCGAAGGCGAAACAGTGCCGTTTTTTGGCTATCCTGCCAAGACCGCCGTGGCCCATATCAAACTCGCCGCGAAAACAGGCAAACCTATTTTTCTGGCCCAGACCGTCCGTGGGCCAGGCTGCAACATCAAAGTCTCTCTTTCTGCACCAATTTACATGCAGCAGACAGCTGATGACAAAGATTGCCGAGAGGTTGCAAAACAGATCAATCAGCAGATTGAAACATGGATAAGACAGCATCCCGGTCAGTGGCTCTGGCCACACAGGCGGTGGGGCAAAATTCCACCTGCCCGGATTTCAAAATAAATCGCCTTGCGTTTTATCAGCGCCGGTTTTTGATGTTTTAAGCTGTGAGGATGCAGTCGATTCAGGGTCAAGCTGTGCGCTACGTTCAGCGTCAGAAAACCTGATTTTTACTGTTGTGCGCCTAGGGGCAGCCTTACTTGTCTTCACAGGTTTGCCGCCTTGATCTGTGACAAGTGCAAACCCCCTGTCTAGCACCTGTTGATAGGAGTTAGCAGCCAGAAGCCGTCCCATATGATTCAGTCGGTTATCTGCACGTTCCAAAATAGCAGACAGGCTATGTTCAAGACGCCTGTCCAGTATACTGACAGTTTGTTCAATTGCACCTACACGCCTCTCAGGCGAAAAAAGCCTGTCAGACAAAGTGGCCAGTCGTAGCTGCAGTCCATCAAGGCGCCTATAAAGGGCTGTATCAATGCGCGTGATAGCCAAATCAACTGATTGTGACAAACGACCTACAAGATCCTCAGGGTGCAGCAAACCTCTTTCAGCAGCTCTTACTGCCTGCTGTGCTGATGTCAGCCTTGTAAGAACTGCACGCCGCAGTCGCGCTTCTGTTTCGCTTAACTGGGCCAAGAGATCTGCAGCGACAGGGGTAGCAAATTCCGCTGCGGCTGTTGGTGTCGGCGCACGGACATCAGCAGCATAGTCTATCAATGTTGTATCTGTTTCATGACCAACAGCTGAGATGAGAGGAATAACTGA
>PBLM01000051.1 GCA_002721775.1 Rhodospirillaceae bacterium
AAACGGGGATATCCACACGTTTTTTGATAAGATGGTGAATGGCATGATTGAACGGGGATATGATGCCGAATTTGCGCAGCGTTGTTTTAAACAAATTGAAGGGTTTGGCACATATGGATTTCCAGAATCGCATGCCGCCAGTTTTGCACTGCTAGTTTATGCCTCAGCCTGGTTGAAATGCCATTATCCTGAGGTGTTTACATGTGCCCTGTTAAATGCCCAGCCAATGGGATTTTACAGCCCCGCACAGCTTATTGCTGATGCGCAGCGCAACGGGGTAGAGGTGCGGCCTGTTGATATTAACTATTCGGCATGGGACTCAACTCTTGAACTCGTCCCTCAGGCCCGTCATGCGCTGCGTTTGGGTTTGCGTCTAGTCAAAGGGTTGAATGCCATAGAAGCAGCGCGGATAACGGCCTGCCGTAGCGAGAGTTATCAGTCTGTTGAGGATATTATTACTAGGTCAGATATCTCTGCAAAGACAATTGAGCTGATTGCAGCCGCAGATGGGCTGCGCTCATTAGGGTTGAACGCACGACAAGGGTTCTGGCAGGCCCGTAAACAGGGTCGTCTACAAATGAATAAGCTACCTTTATTTGCGCAAGCAGACAACCGGACCAAAATTATAAAACAGGATGATGACAGCTATCTGAAACTGCCGCCCAGCTTGTTTGGTGAACAGATTGTGCAGGATTATACAGCAACAGGCCTCTCCTTAAAAGGGCATCCGGTAGACAGTCTGAAGGCCTGGTTTGAAAAAGACAGATGGCAGGGCTGCTCTGCGATTGACGAGGCGCCAAATGGGCGGCGTTTGCGCCTTATTGGGCTTGTTACTATGCGTCAGCGTCCTGGTACAGCGAAAGGCACAGTGTTTGTTACTATTGAAGACAGTCTGTTATCTGTGAATGTAATTGTCTGGCCGCATATTGTTGAACGGGACAGAACAGCCCTGCTTGGGGCGCATCTGATGGGGGTGTATGGCCGTTTACAGCGGCAGGGATCGATCACTCACTTCATTGCTGAATCTGTACACAATTGTGATTCTTATCTGGGTTTTTTACACGCCAGTGACCAACAGTTCCCCCGCTTGAAAAGCCGTGATTTTCACTAGGTGTTAAAGCTGGATTATCTTATCCGGCATCCGTGACAGATACAGGCAGGGCGATACAGGCTGAGCCCGCGGATAATAAGGCTGCACAAGCTGCCCTAGCCTGGTTTTTGTCTAGGTTACGGAACCGTACACGCCATAATGGCAATCCGCCTCTGGTGACAACAGACAGCTCAGCTGGCGTTAAATTCAGCTCATTACGTGCGGTTCGGCGGGCCTTAATCGCAGCCTTGTGCGCGGATACGCGCCTTGTGAAGCTGCCAACTTGAATAGACCAGAGTGGCGGCGGCACAGATACTTGCCGGGACATGGTATTTACTGAATGAGCCGGGGATATGGTTTCATCTCGCACTAAAGGCCTTGTGGCAATCTGAAGGTCATTAGTCACAGATGGTTTCTGGTACTCTGGCCGCAGATTCGCTGCCAGAAGGTTGTCTGGCCTTGATGAGGGAGTTGCAGGCAGAGGGGTTGATTTTACCTGAACAGGCTTGATTCGTTTGAACTGACGGTTGAGTAAACTGATCATATGCTTATCACGGCTTTTACCGGTTTTGCCGCCAAAGACTACTCCGACCAGACGCACACCGTTTCGCTCTGTTGTGGCAACAAGATTAAAGCCGGAGGCATTAATATACCCTGTTTTAATGCCATCTGTGCCTTTGAATTGGGTCAGCAACTTATTGTGATTTCTGAATTTACGCCCGTTCCAGTTAAAGCTGGTGTTATTGAAATATTTAAAATATTGCGGAAAGTTACGACGAATGGCGATCCCAAGGCGCGCCATATCACGCGCAGTGCTAAGTTGTGCCTGGTTAGGCAGACCAGAGGCATTTTTAAAAATCGTGCGTTTCATGCCAATGGCTTTAGCCTTGCGGGTCATTTTCTTGGCAAAATTACGTTCAGAGCCCCCCAGATGTTCCGAGACAACAGTTGCCACGTCATTTGCTGACTTTGTAACCAGCGCCAGAATAGCATTCTCAACGGTAATGGTCTGACCAGGCTTCAAATAAAGCTTTGAAGGCGATCTGCTAGCCGCAACCTTGCTGACTGTCATGCGAGTGTTGATACTTACCCGTCTGTTCTGCAGGGCTTCAAACAGAAGATATAGGGTCATGATTTTGGTCAATGACGCAGGAAAAAGCTGTTTGTCAGCATTTCGGGAATACAGAACCCGACCGCTAGATTCTTCCACAACAATAGAGGCATATTTTGGGTTGGCCTTAGCTGGCAAGCTAGCTAGTAGGCTAAGGCTGAAGACAATAAAGGCCGTAAATATATACTGCATCACCGCCTTCCAAAACGAAATTCGGGCTAGTGGGGTCGCGATGCGCTGACCTATATCTAGTAGCGAGCAGTTCATTACGATCTTAACCATACTATATCTCGTAACAGAAACAAGTGATAGCTGGTTTAAGCGATGGTAAAAAGGTAGAATTGACATCACGATGCGGATTTTTCGAGCTTTATGGCTTCAATTATTCAATTTAAGTGCCAATATAGTAAGTAAGGCGTCAAAAATGTTAGTGATGAGATAGAGTCGAAGAGTTAAACCAAAATGAGCAAAGATAACTGGTCTGAAGGTGATGATGTGAATGGCGGAGTTCTTCTCGAAAAGAAAGAGAAGACAGAAAAGCCATCGCTGTATCGTGTTATTATGCTAAATGACGACTACACACCCATGGAATTTGTGGTGCTCGTCCTTCAGCGCTTTTTTGGACATAATCATGAAGCAGCGCAGCAGATCATGTTGCATGTTCATCAGCGCGGCGTCGGTATTTGCGGCGTTTATACTTTTGAGGTTGCTGAGGCAAAGGCCAGTCAAGTGATGAATTTTGCCCGGCAGAATGAACACCCTTTGCAATTGCAGTTAGAAAAGGAGTAGCTGGAGCATGTTGTCCCCAGATCTTGAAGAGACGCTGCGGCGCGCATTGTCAATAGCTGGTGAGCGTTCACACGAATTTGCAACGCTTGAGCATCTTTTACTTGCTTTGATAGATGATGAAGATGCGATTGAGGTTTTACAAGGCTGCAAAGTTGAGATCAGTCAGCTACGCGATCTTTTGGTTAATCATATTGAAGATGAGCTATCGTCTATTGTGAATCCATCTGACAATCTTGAAGTGCAGCCAACAGCGGGTTTCCAGCGTGTTGTTCAGCGAGCCATTATCCACACCCAGTCTTCTGGCCGTGGTGCTGCAACAGGAGCAAATATCTTGATCGCCATGTATTCTGAGCGTGAAAGTTATGCTGTATGGTTCTTGAACTCATTAAATATGTCGCGACTTGATGCGGTTAGTTATGTTAGCCATGGGAATGGAGAGCCTGCGCAAGGTGTTGAACAGACTAATAACCACGGAAAGGATGGTGAAGCTATCAAGTCTGACGCCTTGTCTGAATATGCTGTTGATCTGATAGCAAAAGCCAGAAATGGGCGTGTTGATCCTCTTGTTGGCAGAGATAAAGAAGTGGATAGAACAATCCAGGTCCTGTGCCGGCGTACCAAAAACAACCCGTTATATGTGGGCGACCCGGGTGTTGGTAAAACAGCCATCGCTGAAGGGCTTGCTCTGCGGGTGGTTCAGGGGACAGTTCCAGATGTGTTGAAATCAGCAGTGATATATGCGCTGGATATGGGCCAGCTGCTGGCTGGAACGCGCTATCGCGGCGATTTCGAAGAACGGCTGAAAGCGGTTATGAAACAGGTTGAACAAGACGATAACGCGATCCTGTTTATCGATGAAATTCATACGATTATTGGCGCAGGGGCCACTTCAGGGGGTGCTATGGATGCCTCTAATCTCTTAAAGCCTGCCCTGCAGACAGGAGGGCTGCGCTGCATCGGGTCAACGACCTACAAAGAATTCAGAACTTATTTTGAGAAAGATCGAGCTTTGGCCCGCAGGTTTCAGAAAATTGATATCATTGAGCCATCTGTGCCAGACAGTATACGCATTCTGCAGGGGCTGAAACAGCGTTATGAAGAGCACCACGGGATCCGATTTACCAGCGCAGCTTTGAAACAGGCTGTTGAGTTGTCAGCACGTTATATAAATGATCGTAAATTACCGGATAAGGCCATCGATGTGATTGATGAGGCAGCAGCGGCGCAGAATTTACTGCCACCATCACGGCGCCGGCGGGTGATAGGGCAGAAAGAAATTGAAGTAACAATTGCATCTATTGCACGGATTCCGTCAAAACAGGTCAGCCGTGATGATAAGAGTGCTTTAAAGACACTTGAAACAGACCTGCAGAGGATGGTGTTTGGTCAAGATCAGGCCTTATCAGCTCTTGCGTCTGCTATTAAATTGTCGCGTGCGGGCTTGCGTGAACCTGAAAAACCGATTGGCAATTATTTGTTTTCTGGGCCAACAGGTGTAGGTAAGACAGAAGCAGCTCGACAATTGTCTGAAATATTAGGTGTGAAGCTTATCCGTTTCGATATGTCCGAATATATGGAACGACATACGGTCAGCCGACTTATCGGTGCCCCTCCAGGATATGTTGGTTTTGATCAGGGTGGCCTCTTAACTGATGCTGTTGACCAGACGCCTCATGCTGTTTTGCTACTTGATGAGATTGAAAAAGCGCATCCTGACTTATTTAATATTCTGCTGCAGGTTATGGACCATGGGAGCCTGACAGACAGTAACGGTAAATCAGTAGATTTCCGCAATGTTATTCTGATTATGACAACAAATGCTGGTGCGGCAGAAATGGCAAAACAGCAAATTGGATTTGGCCGCGGTCAAAAGCTCGAAGCTGGAACAGAAGCTATTGAAAAAGCCTTCACGCCTGAATTCAGAAATCGGCTCGATGCAGTAATACCGTTCGCTACCCTGGCAATAGATGTTGTGCGAAAAGTTGTTGATAAATTTGTGATGCAGCTTGAAGCTCAGCTCAGCGATCGGCAAGTTGATATCGTTCTTGATGATAAGGCACGTAACTGGTTGGCTACACGGGGCTATGACAAGGCTTACGGTGCGCGCCCATTAGCGCGGCTAGTTCAAGAAAAGATCAAAAAGCCGCTCGCTGATCATCTGCTGTTTGGCGATTTAGAGCACGGTGGTGTCGTTGAGGTCACAGTCATTGATAATGAATTGGCTGTTACTGTTGCTGCACTGCGCGCACAACAGACAGACAAAAATTCTGCTAAAAAGGTAAAATTAGAGACAACAAAACGCAGACCGCGAGGTAAGAAAAGCCTAAGTAAAGTTTAACCTGCTATATTGTCGCTGCGGTAAGGGCTGATTTCGTCGATGGAGCGGGCGTCTTCCTCAATAGCGGCCTGCTCTTGACGCAAAAAATGGCTGACCGCTTCTGAAAACTGTGAATTAGCCAGCCAATGTGCTGAATATGTATAGACCGGCAAATAGCCTCTTTGCACTTTATGCAGACCCTGAGCGCCAGCTTCAACTCTGGCCAAGTTGTTTCTGATGGCAAAATCAATCGCCTGATAGTAACAGGTCTCAAAATGCAGATTGGGAATATGTTCAACACATCCCCAATTCCGGCCAAAAAGCGAATCCTGTCCGATAAAATTAAGTGCGCCAGCGATAAACTGCCCATCTTTTTCGGCTAAGACCAATAAAATCTGTTCTGACATCTGTGTGCCAATTTGGTGGAAAAAGCTTTCTGTGAGATAAGCACCTCCCCATTTTTTTTCAATTGTAGAGAGGTAAAACTGATAAAAATTATCCCAGTGTCCTGGCTGAATATCTATACCAGTAAGCTGGTGAAATATGATGTCTCGCTGATAAAGGCTCTGTCGTTCCTTCCGTATCGTCTTTCGTTTACGTGATGACAGGCTGGCCAGAAAATCTTTAAAACAGTTATAGTTGTTATTTTGCCAGTGAAACTGAACGCCGGTTCTGATCATCCAGCCTTTATCTTTCAAAATATTATGGTCGTCCTCTGTAATAAAATTCACATGGGCAGAAGAAATCTGATTATCTTTTGCTATCGTCTCTAACGCACTCAGCAGGCTGTGTGCTATTTCAGGCTGACGGTTTTCATATAAAAGACGAGGACCCGGTACAGGTGTGAATGGGACGGCACATAACAATTTTGGATAATAGCGTCCACCAGCGCGCTCAAACGCATTAGCCCAGCTATGATCAAAAACATATTCACCATAAGAATGATGCTTTACATAGGCGGGCAGAGCACCCAGCAGCAGACCAGACTTGTTATCCCTGGCTGCTAAATATAGCGCATCCCACCCGGTCTGACCGCCAACAGAACCACTATCTTCCAATGCTTTGAGAAACGCATAGGAGAGAAAGGGGTGGTTGGTTGGGTTCAGCCTGTTCCATTCATCAGCTGTGAACGCAGACAGCGTTGCATGGGCTGATATATTAACTTTAATTTTAGTCATGTCATACATGTAATAAATATGGCCTTGCTAGTTGAACCGGCAAGGCATGTTTACGTCATATCTCCTGCATGTTTTGTGGTGAGGTTTGCAAGAATTGCGCACAGTTATAGGAACGGAGTCAGTCGATCAAAAATGTGCCTTCTACTTCAACACATGTTCCGCGTGGAAGGGTATTTGAACCCACAGCAAACCGAGCATGACGGCCAGCGTCACCAAACACTTCAACCATAAGATCTGATGCACCGTTGATTACCTCTGGCTGGTCAGTGAACTCTTCTGTGCAGGCGACAAAACCTCCCAACTTTACCACTTGTTTTACCCGGCCGAGGTCACCCCCACACGCTGCACTCAACTGGGAAAGAAGATTGATAGCACATTGTCTTGCTTGCTCGGTGGCCTGTTGGGTTGTGACATCTTTACCGACATGTCCTGTGATAGACATTTTACCATCAACAAGAGGTAGTTGTCCTGAGATAAAAACCATGTTGCCAGCAACGACATAGGGTACATAATTGGCCGCTGGTGCGGGGGCATCAGGCAAAGTGATGCCCAGTCGTTTTAAATTATCAACTGCGGGTGATGTCATAGCAGGCTCCATTCAAATTCATTTAACATCAAAAAGATACAGGTACAAACGCAGTTAAGGAAGTCTTTAACCGACAAAAAGTCTGCTTTAACTGCAGCAAGGCCCAGTCATGATTAACTGGGCTTGATTTCTGTTTTTTATGCAGTGTTTCAAGTTTTTAGCTGCAGCCTGTCGTGGCACCACAAGTGTTGCATTTCAGGCAGGTGCCATTTCTGACCAGCGTAAAGTTCTGACATTCAGGACAAGACTCCCCTTCATAGCCTTGTAAGCGTGCTTCTTTACGCCGGCTTTCCATAACATCAGTTGATGTTGCCGGCTCAGCTATTACTTCGCTAGCGACGGCTTTCGCCAGCCCGGCACCTATTGTTGCTGGTTTCAAGCTAGTTGTGTTTGTATGGTCTGTTGCCAAGCCCTGAACTGCAGAACTTTCGTTTGAGTACACAACCAATCCTTGTTTGCGAATAAAGCCCCTGCTAGTGACTTTGTTTACCAGTTCAGACTGGGCCTCACCCTCGCCGGTTGTATCCACATCTAGATCATCAGCACTGACATGACCTAAATCATGTCTGTCCAGATAAGAGATGGCCAACTCGCGGAAAGTGTAATCAAGGATAGATGTCGACATTTTGATTGCATCGTTCCCTTTTACTATACCTTGTGGTTCAAAACGGGTGAAAGTGAAGGCCTCAACATATTCTTCTAAAGGCACACCATATTGAAGACCAATAGATACTGCGATGGCGAAATTATTCATCAGTGAGCGGAAGGCAGCGCCTTCTTTATGCATGTCAATGAAAATTTCACCCAGGCGCCCATCTTCATATTCGCCTGTCCGCAGATAAACTTTATGCCCACCAACAGAGGCTTTTTGGGTATAGCCTTTGCGTCTGTCAGGTAGCCGGTGACGCTCTTCATTGCGCACAATACGTTCTACAACCTTTTCGATGATTTGTGTGGCTGGTGTGGCTGCTAACTCATCAATATCTTTGGTTTCGTCTTCATCATCGACAAGGGCAGATGACAGGGGCTGACTAAGCTTAGAGCCGTCACGGTAAAGTGCATTTGCCTTCAAGCCCAGCTTCCAGCTTTGCATGTAGGCCTCACCACATGCCTGAACCGTTGCATTGTTCGGCATATTGATTGTTTTAGAAATCGCGCCGGATATGAATGGCTGAGCCGCGGCCATCATGGTAATATGACTATTGACCGACAAGAAGCGTTTGCCAATCCGCCCACAGACATTCGCACAATCAAATATTGACAGATGCTTATCTTTTATGTGCGGGGCGCCTTCGACAGTCATTGCCCCACAAACATGGATATTTGCAGCCTCGATTTCCTCTTTTGAAAAGCCCAGTGCTTCAAGCATGTTGAAGTTAAAATCATTCAACTGGTCATCGCTGAAACCAAGAACTTCCTTACAGAACTGATCACCTAAACTGAAACGGTTGAAAGCGAACTTGATGTCAAATGCATTTTCAAGTGTGTCTGCAAGCTGTGTTAATACGGAATCTGTGAAGCCCTTTTCTTTTAAAGCGTTCGGTGAAATTGACTGGCAAGTTTCCAGATTGCCATGACCAACGGCGTAGCGGGTGATATCATCAATCTGGGTCGGTGTATAGCCGAGACCTGTCAGAGCCTCAGGAACTACACGATTGATTATTTTGAAATACCCGCCACCGGCCAGTTTCTTGAATTTCACAATGGCGAAGTCAGGTTCAATCCCCGTGGTATCACAATCCATAACCAATCCGATTGTTCCGGTTGGCGCAATCACGGTGGATTGTGCGTTGCGGTAGCCATATTTTTCACCCAGCTTCAGCGCATCGTCCCATGCCGCCTTTGCATGCCTGATCATATCTTTATCCGGGCAGTTGGCGTGATCTAGAGGCACGGGCAATACAGACAGATTCTCATAGCCTTTTGTTTCGCCATAGGCCGCTCGGCGGTGATTTCGCATAACCCGTAACATATGGTCGGCGTTGTCCTTGTAGAGCGGGAACGAACCAGCTTCTGCTGCTAGCTCTGCTGATGTAGCATATGACCGTCCGGTCATAATGGACGATATAGCTCCACATAAAGCACGCGCTTCGTCACTGTCATATGAATAGCCTGCTGCCATCAGCATGCCACCAATATTGGCAAAGCCTAGCCCTAGCGTCCTGTAATCATATGATCCCTGCGCAATTTCCTTTGATGGGAATTGCGCCATCAGCACTGATGTTTCGAGTGTTAATGTCCAAAGTCGGACAGCGTGTTCAAACGTTTCAATATCAAAGCCACCGTCGTCATGCCGGAATTGCATTAGGTTCAATGATGCCAGATTACAGGCCGTGTCATCCAGAAACATATATTCTGAACAAGGATTTGATGCATTGATCCGCCCCCCTTCAGGACAGGTGTGCCACTCATTAATTGTGGTATCATATTGCAGACCTGGATCAGCGCAGGCCCAAGCCGCATGCGCAATTTTATCCCATAACTCAGAAGCCCTCACAGTTTCTGCAACCTTGCCATCTGTTCGCCTGATCAGTTCCCAGTCGCTGTTGTCAGCCACCGCATTCAAAAAGGCGTTAGTCACCCTGACGGAGTTATTTGAATTCTGTCCAGCAACTGTCATATAGGCTTCTGAGTCCCAATCTGTGTCATAGGTCTTGAAACTAATTTCTGTAAACCCCTGCTGTGCGAATTGAATTACACGCTGAACATAATTTTCCGGAATCATGGATTTGCGAGCAGAAAGAATTGCTCGCTTGAGATCTTTGTTCGCCTTTGGGTCATATCTGTCTTTGTCATTTAAATTAGCCGCATTTACACATGCTCCCATTACTTCTGACATATGTTTCTGGGCTAGTTTTGAACCAGCTACCAAGGCAGCCACTTTTTGTTCTTCCACAACCTTCCAGTCGATATATTCCTTGATGTCGGGGTGATCTATATCAACCGTGACCATCTTAGCAGCACGCCGAGTGGTACCACCTGACTTTATCGCACCAGCTGCCCGATCACCAATTTTCAGAAAGCTCATCAGTCCGGAGGACTTACCACCCCCAGACAGGCTTTCCCCGGAACCCCGCAAACGTGAAAAGTTAGAGCCGGTTCCGGACCCATATTTGAATAACCTCGCTTCACGGACCCACAGATCCATGATGCCGCCCTCATTGACCAGGTCATCACCAACGGACTGAATAAAACAGGCGTGTGGTTGTGGATGCTCATATGATGACTTTGATTTTACCATTTTGCCGGTTTTGTAATCTACGTAAAAATGGCCTTGGCTGGGACCGTCAATACCATATGCCCAATGCAAGCCTGTATTAAACCATTGCGGAGAGTTCGGGGCAGCCATCTGGCAAGCCAACATGTGGCTCATTTCGTCATAATAAGTTTTGGCATCGTCCTCGCTTGAAAAATAGTTCGCTTTCCATGCCCAGTATGTCCATGTGCCGACAAGCCGGTTAAAGACTTGCTTAGCTGAGGTTTCCCCGCCAAAGCGCTTCTCTTCAGGCAGTTTTTCAAGTGCCTTTGTATCTGGCGTAGAGCGCCATAGCCAAGAGGGCACGTCATTTTCTTCAACACGTTTCAGCTTGGCAGCCACGCCGGCTTTACGGAAATATTTCTGGGCTAGGATATCTGTTGCGACCTGACTGTATTGTTCGGGGACTTCAATGTTTTTTGCTGAAAAGACCACAGTCCCATCCGGATTTCGGATTTCAGAGGAAGCTGACCGGAATGGAATCTGCTCATATGCACCCTGACTTGCTGTTGTGAAACGTCTTTCGAATCTCATTTTTGCCCTCTAATTATCATACGTAAAACGAAAAAAAACCGCTAGTTAAGCCGCGTTGTTTACAGCTTAACACACAAGATATAGTCATCACGAGCTCATACGCTACATGATGTAGGGCACACATGCAATCATTCTGCGGCCGTTTTTTTGACTTTTTTTTGACTTTTTTTGCGTTTAACAACTTGACTTTTCCAGAAGTAAAGGCATGTCACATCTTCTGGTTTTGGTTGTCAAAATCGTTGTCCCAGACTATAACCTGTGTGAGCGTCATGTGAATGTGAGAAGGGATGTCTATGCGCAAAGAAGGCGTAATTTTGGTGTCTGGATGTAGGTGGACAAAAGATGCATTTAATTTCTAAACTGATGATCAGGCTGACAGCGCAGAAAGTCGGTCAAGATGAATTTGGCAATCAGTATTTTGAAACGCGCAAGTCCCGCCGTGGACAGCGCAAAAGAAGGTACGTATTGTACAAAGGACAGGTTGAGGCAAGTAAGGTGCCATCAGATTGGCATGGCTGGTTACATCATACGGAGCAGCTACCGCCACCTGAAACAGGTTACGCCGAGCATGACTGGCAGCAGGAACATCTCCCAAATCTGACTGGAACTAAATATGCCTACAGGCCAGCCGGACATGTGCTGAAAGGGGGGCGGCGCAACAAAGCAACCGGTGATTACGAGGCCTGGACACCTTAAAGCCAATTGATCTGGCAGACAATAAAGAGGTAGCAATTTTGAGACGAAGCACACTGGAAATTCTAATGGGACTGGTCGTTCTGGCTGGAGCCGCTATATTTGCCACGCTGGTGTATCAGGCCTCTGACATTAAATCAGCGAACGGCTATCTGATCCATGCTGAATTTGGCACGACAGGCGGGCTGTCGGTTGGCGATGAAGTGCGGCTGTCTGGTATAAAGGTGGGTCAGATTGTTGGGCAATCTCTAGATCCGGTCACTTATTCTGCGCGCATAGATATGCGGATAGAGGACGCGGTGAAACTGCCAGCAGATACATCAGCACGGATTACAGCTGCTTCGCTTTTGGGTGGCAACTTTCTTGAACTTCTACCTGGTGCTGATGATGGCCTCATGCCTGAAGGTACTGTTATATTCGATACGCGTGACCCAGTCAGCCTATCTGACTTGCTTGGCAAGATTGTTTTCCAGGGTAATGACAGTTGAACGGCTGAACAGGGTTGGCCTGTTTGTCAGCATAGCGATGAGCTTTTTGGTGAGCGAAGCACAAGCCAATAGCTGGTTGTCGTCTGAACAGGCTTTTCTGCAGACACTAGACAAGATAACAGCACGGATTGCCACAGTTCCAATAACTTTGAATCAGCCTTTTCAATTCGGCACACTCGAAATTGAACTGAAACATTGCGCTTTTACCCCGCCCGAAGTTCCTCCTGAGGCTGCTGCTTTTCTGGAAATAAGGGATGTTGGTTTTGTTGATTATGAAAAGTCTGACAAAATTACAGTTTTTTCAGGGTGGATGTTTGCTTCAAGCCCTGCTGTGTCTTCATTGGAACATCCTGTCTATGATGTGACGCTTCTGGCATGTGCCAAGTGAGCGAAAACATCGTTAGCGGTTGCTGTGAACGGCCAATTTCGATGCGTTTGCAGGGCTTGATTCAGTAAGGAGCGGAACTGATCTTTGGGGATTTCAACTAACCCGAACTGCAGCAGATGTGTACTACTGAACTGTGCATCAAGAAGTGAAAAGCCAGCATGGTACAGCCTAGCCATTAAATGTGCCAGCGCCAGTTTGGAGGCGTTGCTAGCGCGTGAAAACATTGATTCACCAAAAAAGGCCGCGCCGAGATGAATGCCATACAGGCCGCCAATGAGCTGTTGGGCATTCCAAACTTCCACAGAATGGGCAAACCCCATTTTATGTAAGCTTAGATAAAGTCGTTTAATTTCCGGGTTGATCCAGCTGTTTTGCCGTCCCTCCCGGATTTCAGCACACCCCTCAATTACCCCGCGAAAGTCCCGGTCTAGTGTTACTGTCCACTGTGTATGTCGGGTCAGCTTTAATAGCTTTTTCGGAATATGTGGCGGGCAGACAGGAATAATGCCGCGTATATCCGGCTCATAAAAATAAATATCGTCAGAATCATATGCTGCAGCCATTGGAAATACACCAATGCTGTATGCCTTGATAATGGTTTCTGGTGAATAGATGAAGCGCTCCGCCATTCATTTCCCTCAGTTGTTGCGCCAGTCACCAGCTGCGAAAAATTCCTTTTCAAGCCACTTGATCGAATAATTCCCCGAGACAATAGCAGGCTCATCAATAAGGCGTTTATGAAGCTCTAAGGTTGTCGGAATTGGTTCTATCACAAATTCCTGTAATGCTAGTCGCAGCCGCGCAAGTGCATTTTCACGGTCACGGCCATGCACAATTAATTTTGCTATAAGACTGTCATAATAAGGTGGAATTCGGTAGCCGGAATAGAGCACTGTATCAACACGAATGCCCGCACCTCCTGAAGGATGGTAAAAATTTACTATTCCAGGCGTTGGCGCGAAAGTTTCCGGATGTTCAGCGTTAATACGGCATTCAATAGCATGACCCTCAAACTGAACATCTTCTTGTGTGAAAGGCAGGCTTTGTCCTGCGGCAATACAGATTTGTTCACGCACCAGGTCAATGCCTGTGATGGCTTCAGTAATTGGGTGTTCGACCTGAAGTCGTGTATTCATTTCAATGAAGAAAAATTCATCATCCTGAAATAAAAATTCCATGGTGCCTACTCCAAGATAACCCATTTCAAGAGTGGCCTTGACAGCAATTTCGCCAATATGTTGGCGCTGACTCTGCGTAATTGCTGGTGATGGTGCTTCTTCAAACAGCTTCTGATGGCGGCGTTGCACAGAACATTCACGTTCGCCCAAATGGACGGCATTTCCATGCGAATCAGCGATCACCTGGACTTCAATATGGCGTGGATTATTTAAATACCGTTCAAGATAAATCGTGTCATCACCAAAGGCTGCTTTTGCTTCCGAACGGGCGGAGAAAAAAGCTTCTGCTAACTCATCTGCTGAATTCGCAACCTTCATGCCACGCCCACCACCACCTGAAGCGGCTTTGACTAGCAGAGGAAAACCAATATCGCCAGCAAGTTTTTCTGCTTCTTCAATTGTGTCAACAGCGCCAGGAGAACCTGGCACCAAAGGCAACCCTGCCTTGGCAGCTGTTATCTTAGCCTGAACCTTATCCCCCATCAGGCGGATATGTTCTGGCTCAGGTCCTATAAAAACGAGTCCATGTGCTTGGACTATCGATGCAAAATCTGCATTTTCAGCCAGAAAGCCTACACCCGGGTGAACAGCGTCACAGCCTGTAACAGCGGCAGCAGAGACCAGATTAGGTATGTTCAGGTAAGACTGCCCAGCCGCAGGGGGGCCGATACAAACCGATTCATCTGCAAGCCTGACCGGCATGGACTCAGCATCAGCTGTTGAATGGACAATCACTGTCTGAATGCCCATTTCTTTGCAGGCCCGTAAAACCCGCAATGCAACATCGCCTCTATTAGCAATAAGTATTTTTTTGAACATAGTTATTCTATTATGGCAAGGGGCTGATCAAATTCTATTGGCTGTGCATTTTCGACAAGAATTTTTGTAACTTTGCCATCTGATGATGCGGTAATCGGGTTCATGACTTTCATCGCTTCAACGATAAACAGAGTTTGCCCCTTTTTCACGGCATCACCTTCATTGATGAAATTGGCTGCGCCCGGTTCGGGCGCGCGGTATACAGTGCCAACCATCGGCGATAGGACCGCACCTTCATGAGCAGAAAAATCAGAAGATGTTGTATTTGTGCTAGTCTCTCTTGCGGCTCCTGGTGCCGGAGCAGCCGAAGGTGCGGCTTGTTGAGCAACTGAGCCAACAACCTGCTGTGGCATGGCCACAATTTGCTGGCCTGTTTGACCACGCGCAAGTCTGATAGATATATCATCTGTTTCCAGCTCGAGTTCAGTGAGCTCTTTTTCATCGAAAATCTCGGCCAATTCCCGCACCAACTTTGTTTCGGTGGTGAAAGGTTTTGCTTTTGGTGTCATGCTCTTTACTTTCTGATTTTCTGAAAATTAGGACTAGTCAAGCAAGTCATTTGCGGCGCGAACGGCAAGCAGATAAGAGTTCACACCCAATCCAATAATAATACCATTACAAACTGCCGAAATGTGGCTCTTATGCCTGAACTGCTCACGCTTCATTACGTTAGAGACATGTACTTCTATCTTTGGACCTGAGAACAGAGATAAGGCATCACGAAGAGCAACCGAGGTATGGGTATAGGCAGCAGCATTTATCACGATAGCTCTGGCGGCATCCGCAGTACCAGCGCGTCCAGCATTTTGAATGGCTGTAACCAGCTCTCCTTCATGATTCGATTGGAAACAGCGACAGGACTTCCCAAGTTTTGAACATAAAGCACCAATTTTTTCCTCATGGTCAGCAAGTGTGTCCTCACCGTAAATTTCAGGCTCTCGCAAGCCGAACATATTCAGATTTGGTCCATTAATAACAAGAATATCATTCATTTTACTGGCCCTAAATACAAATTTTGCAGAAAACATGCTTTTCAAGCGCTTGCTGGGTAATCTCAGTTTTTAGCTGCCCTTGTCTGATTTATCAAATCCAAAATTTCATTTTTGCTGATGGCGCCCGGGATTACAGTTTCACCGATAATCAGCGCCGGTGTGCCTCTAATCTCAAGTGCAGCTGCAGTGGCTCTTGTCCTGCTTAGTATTGCTGCTGTGACCTCATCTTCCATATCTTTAAGTAACTTTTTCTTGTCCAGACCTGCCGCTTGCCCTGCAGTGTCTATCGCATCCGCATCAATTCTGCCACGCCAAGTCATCATCGCGATATGAAATTGTAAAAATTTTCCTTGTCGTTGCGCAGCGATTGCAGCCTTTGCAGCCAAAACAGATGTTTCAGCAAGGATAGGGTATTCCTTTACGACTAATCTAACATCAGGCTGCTCAGCCAGAACAGCCTGCAAATCTATAAATATGCGTTTACAATACCCGCAATTATAATCAGAAAATTCATATATAGTAATGGCAGCATCTGATGGTCCAATTTCTGGATCACCGCCATCATTCTTTAAAAGTGCTAACGCCTCACTCTTCCGTTCCGCCTGCTCTGTGAGCGCTAATTTTGTTAACACATCACGGATGATTTCTGGATTTTCTTCTATAAACTCTTTGACTATTGATTTGATTTCTGACTTGTCTGCATAAGAAAAATCAGCAAATGCTGTTGGCGTGGAAGAAATAAAGCAAGCAAAGAAAATGATTTGGGCAGTTAGCCGTGAAATGAAACAAGGCATAAAATAAATAGTCCTTAATGCAAACAAATCGGGCATCTTTGTTGACTGATACCACACCTAAAATTGTTTTACCTGTTTTCACGCCTGTTCTCTAGTCATAGATAGGTAATAAAATTAAAATGACAAAGCGTTAGGTATCAATCTGTTGTGGCGGGGATATTCAACTGAAAAAGAATATCTCTTGCTTTTGCTTTTATATGGCCGGCAGCTGATTTATTTGACAGAGCGCGCTTTGCCATCTTTGCGGCGCGCGGCTTATCGTTGGCCAACAAGGCTTCTTCAGCCAATGTAACATCCGCGTCAGCAAGCCGTCCGTTTCTGCCATAAGCTACTGCTAACTGGCGTTTGATAAAACCCCATTTTGGCTCTCCTCTCTCTGCAGTCAACAACACCTCAATAGCTTCATCGAGCAGAGTTTTGTCATTTGTCGCGATCAGAGCTCTACCAAGGTTTAGGCTGATTTGTGGGCTATCTGGACGAAGCAGAAGGGCGTTTCTGTAATGTGTGGCCGCCTGAAAAGGCCGGCCGGCAGACATATCAATATCACCAGAAAATTCGGCCAGCCAGACATCAGACTTATTCTTAATAACTAATTCTGAGATTAATTTATCTGCTTCATCCAGAGCGCCACGCCTAAATAGAGCAATTGCTCTGGCATAGGTGAGGCTTGTCTCATCAGGTACAATTTTGGCTGGGTTGGATGATGAGCTAGTCCAGTTCAGTTGGAATTCTGCATATTTTGTGGGAGACGGTGGCTGTGTATAGGCAGCAAGCTTTAATACAGCTCTCGCAAGACTTTGATGTTTTGATTGGCTTAACGCTCTTTCCTCTAATATTTGCTCGGTGTGTTCGGTAAAGGTTGCCAGCCTCTCTTTTGCGCCAGGGTGAGTGGTGTAATATTCACTCTGTCGACCTTGTGGCAAAATACGCTGACTTGCCTGACGGCGCATGAAGTCAGTCAGGCCATAACTTGAGATGCCAGCCTTGTCCAGCAACCTAAGGGCCCATTGATCAGCTACGGATTCATCTTTTCGAGAAGTAGAAAGATATTGTCTTTTGGCCCTGTCAGTGCCGCCAATAGCGACACCCAATGCCGCCTCTGCTGAGCCGGTCGCAGCGACAGCAGCTGAGGCTATGGCTGTTAGAGCTGTGGCCAGATTCGCATCATTTACGGCTTCCTGGCGAAGCGGTGCATGGCCAGAGGCCAAATGACCAATCTCATGGGCAATAACGCCAAGAATTTCTTCAGCCGACCGCGCAGAAAATAATAAACCAGTATGGATATAAATAGTCGTTCCGCCAACAACAAAGGCATTGTAGGAGGGGTCAACGATAATTCTGATTTGGATGCCATCAGGAAATCCGGCCTCTTCAGCCATCAGCTGAACGGCATCCTGAAATACTGTTTCCACTTCAGTATCTCTAATCAGTCCTGCGGCAGACGCTAAATTCAACTGAAAAAATAGCAAGAAAGCCATAAAATAGGCAAATTTACGACAGAATACTGCCATATGATGAAATTACCCTTTCAAAAGTGGAATTTTATTCTCAAAAAATTTAAAAAAAATATAATTTATTGCGTTTACATAGGTTGACAGGAGGTGTTCGCGGTGTTTCTTTGCGTTTTCTTACTGAAAAAACTGCTTCGTTAAAGGACGTGTTTCTAGGCCTGGTTTTTGCATTACACAACATTTTAGCGCAGCCGATTTAAAATTTACAGTGATAAAATCCTGTATGAAAAAGATGGGGCTGAATTAAAGTACAGTTCAGAAAAAGGGTTGGTAGGTCATGACAAAGAAACTAAAGGTATCAAAACGGTCACAATTTCCGCCCTTCATGGCGTTGGATATAATGCGCCAATCTGCTGAATTAGTAGCACAAGGGGCTGATATTGTTCATCTTGAAATCGGTCAGCCGTCTACAGCGGCACCGCGGAAGGTTAATGAAGCAATGACTGCTGCTTTGCGTGAAACTGGCAGTCATGGCTATTCTATTGCTCTTGGACAATTGGCTTTGCGGAAGCGCATTTCCCGGTTCTATGACGAATGGTATGGGGCCCGACTGCATTCTGAGAATATAGCTGTGACGGTAGGGTCATCAACCGCCTTTGCACTTTCGTTTCTGTCTGCATTTGATGAAGGTGACCGGATTGCTATTCCCAACCCTGGCTATCCGGCTTATCGCAATCTGATGATGGCCATGGGCCTGGAACCTCTTCTGGTTGCCGCAGGTGCAGAACAGGGCTGGAAGCCTGTACTATCAGAAATGGAAAAATGGGAAAGGCTTCCGGATGGCCTAATGATTGCGAGCCCGGCTAATCCCACTGGAGCGGTCCTGAGCAATTCTGAATTGGCGGATATCTGCAGTTGGTGTGACAGTAAAGGTGTGCGTCTGATTTCAGATGAAATATACCATGGCTTAGCCTATGGACACAGATGTGACACGGCTCTGAATTACACGAAGAACGCAATTGTTATAAATAGCCTGTCAAAATATTTTTCCATGACCGGCTGGCGGATAGGATGGATGATCATTCCTGATGACTTGCGGACCCCTGTTGAAAAATTGGCTCAAAATTTATTTATCTCTGCACCAACACCTAACCAGTTGGCTGCAGTCGCTGCTTTTGATTGTTCGGCTGAGCTGGATAGTCATGTCCAGCGTTATGCACAAAACAGGGACATATTGCTCCAAGGTTTGCCTGTTTCGCTGATAGAAGGCGCAGCGCCTTGTCATGGTGCGTTCTATCTATTTGCTGATATCAGCCAGTATAGCGATAATTCAACGGAATTTGCTGCGCGGCTGTTAGCTGAACGGGG
>PBLM01000052.1 GCA_002721775.1 Rhodospirillaceae bacterium
CTCAGCAAGGGCAATGGCAGCGTCTGCGCCATCTTTCAGTGTGGTTGGGTCAAGGCCGGCAGCAGGGCCGATGCTGGTCGTAAGAATGCCGTTTTTATGTGTATTCCGGGCAGCTGGAAAGACTCCTGTCTGTCCCTTTTTATCGCGCCAGACCAGAAAGCTGATCTCAGCTGTAAAATCGATAAAGGATTCCAAAATGGCTTCAGCTATATTCATATTTTTCCAGCAGGAGACCGCATTATCATCTGTGGTCACGATCATCTGGCCTTTGCCGTCATAACCTTGTTCAGTTGTTTTCAGCACGCCTTTGCCCTTCAGGTCAGACAAGGCACGGGCTAACTCATCTGCTGACCGTACAGCCCAGAATGAAGGTGTCCGTATGCCAAGGTGGGCAGCCAGTGTTTTTTCACGTAAGCGGTTTTGGGCCAGATGAAGGGCGTCATGCCCTGGCGAAACAGGGCAAAAGGCAGCCAGCATATCCATGGTTGTGGCAGGCACATTTTCAAATTCTGAAGTCACAGCATCTATTGACTGGCCAAATGCTGCTAACGCATCAGCATCATTATAATTTGCCTGTGTGAAGGTCTGTGCAACTTCTGCAGCAGGGCTGTCTTTTGCGTCCGGGGCAAAAATATGAGCACGGACACCCATCTGTGCAGCAGCAACTGCAGTCATCCGGCCAAGCTGGCCTGACCCTAAAATCCCGATGGTTTTTAATGCAGTCATGGAAGACAAGGCCTATCCTAATTTCTTGACATGTCAGGTCGTTCAGCCACAGCATTCGTTTGTGTTGCGCGCCATTTGCCCAACCTGTCCTGAAGAGCCTTATCTGACAAGGCCAGAATCTGAGCTGCTAGCTGCCCTGCATTTTTTGCCCCTGCAGTGCCAATGGCCAAAGTGCCAACAGGAACGCCACCTGGCATCTGCACAATCGACAGCAGTGAGTCCATGCCTTTAAGAATTTTTGTTTCAACAGGCACTCCCAAGACCGGAACAGTCGTGTGGGCAGCGATCATGCCAGGTAGATGTGCAGCCCCACCTGCCCCGGCGATAATCACCTGAATGCCGTTTGTCACTGCTCCTTTAGCAAAAGCTGTCAGCCTATCTGGTGTGCGGTGCGCAGAGATAATTTTTACATCACAGTCCACATCCAGCGCATCAAGCATGGTCTTTGCTGCCTGCATGGTCGGCCAGTCTGACTGGCTGCCCATGCAAATTACAACCTTTGTCAAGGATTGGGGATTATTTGTCATTCACTTCTCTATCTTTATTTGCCTTTTTAACAGTTCAACTGGCAATAATGATATCGCATCATTCCACAAACAGCTGGGCTTAAGCAATGATATCCGGCAGAACAAGGGCATGCAGACGTGCGATTTCATCTTTAAGCGCTAGTTTGCGTTTTTTAAGGCGTTGCATCTGCAGCTGGTCAGAAGCACTGGCCACTGTAAGCTGGGCAATGACATCATCTAAGTCGCGATGTTCAGATAAAAGCGTCTGAAGTTTGGCTTTCAAGACAGCTGTTCTATCGCTCTCATTAGCTGCCCCGCTTTTTTTCGAAGGGGACTTTTCCGGCGCATCTGGTTTTTGCGGATGAAGATCATGGATGTCAGACATAAACTGTCATTATCCTTTATCACAACATATCAACGAGTCGAAAGTATAACAGATATCCACCCTGTCTGGCTAGAACCATTCTTATGGTACCGGATGATGTATACTAGGCCTTGCTATGGCTAAACAAAGCATCTGGACATTTATCAGCTCTAGCTTAAACTGCTGCAACATGAAGCATAAACCAGCCAGTGTACCGAAAAATTAAGGAAATATAGCCATGACAGGGTCATTTAATATGGTAAAAAAACATGCTGATACTGACCCTGCCGGTTTCTGGGCTGCTGCTGCAGAAGATGTCAGCTGGATAAAGCCAGCAACAACTATTCTTGATGATTCTAAGCCGCCGTTTTACCGATGGTTTGTTGGCGGTGAGATCAATGGCTGTTACAACGCTATTGATTGCCATGTGGAGGCTGGTCATGGCGACCGGACAGCAATTATTTATGACAGCGCAATCCTCGGCGTACAGGAACATATTAGCTATGCTGAACTTCAGGGTAGGGTAGCCAGATGTGCAGATGTGCTGTTAAAGTGCGGAATTGACTATGGTGACCGTGTCATTATTTATATGCCAATGATTCCACAAGCGCTTGTGGCGATGCTGGCCTGTGCGCGTATTGGTGCGGTTCATTCGGTTGTGTTTGGCGGGTTTGCTGCTGCTGAGCTGGCGAAACGGATTGATGATGCCACCCCAAAGATGATCGTTACAGCGTCCTGTGGTCTGGAGCCAGCCCGAGTAATCGCATATAAGCCGCTTATTGATGAAGCGATTGAACTGTCCGCCCATAAAATTGACAACGTGCTGCTCTATCAGCGTGAGATGTGCCCGGCCGCGATGATTGATGGCCGGGATATGGACTGGGATGAGGCGCTGGCCACCGCAAGCCACGCGCCCTGTGTGCCGGTGAAATCTGAAGATCCAGCCTATATTTTATATACATCTGGGACCACTGGAACGCCGAAAGGCGTGGTGCGGCCCACGGCTGGGCATATTGTTGCGTTAAAATGGTCAATGCAAAATATTTTCAGCTGCGGGGCAGGTGATGTCTATTGGGCGGCATCTGATGTTGGCTGGGTAGTTGGTCATTCTTACATTGTCTATGCGCCTTTATTTGCGGGTTGCACGACTGTTTTGTTTGAAGGCAAACCGGTTGGCACGCCAGATGCGTCTACGTTCTGGCGGGTGATTGCCGAGCATAAAGTGAAGACCATGTTCACCGCGCCGACAGCGATGCGGGCAATAAAAAAAGAAGACCCAAGCGGCGAGCTTGTCAAACAATTTGATATGAGCCATTTCAAACTGCAGTTTTTAGCTGGTGAGCGATGTGATCCAGATACGCTGCATTGGTGTGAGGATATTTTAGGTGTGCCCACAATTGATCATTGGTGGCAAACAGAGACAGGCTGGCCGATTGCCGCGAACTGTACTGGCATTGAATTGCTGTCAGTAAAAGCAGGTTCTTCTGGCCCTGCAGTGCCAGGCTGGGATGTTCAGGTGCTCTCTGATGAAGGCCATCAGGTCGCAGCTGGCGAGATTGGTTCCATTGTGATTAAGCTGCCCATGCCGCCTGGAACTCTGCCTACATTATGGAAGAATGATGAGCGTTTTCTGAACAGCTATCTTTCGAGCTTTGAGGGATATTATGCTACAGGTGATGCCGGATATATTGATCAAGATGGTTATATTTTTGTCATGTCCAGAACAGATGACATTATAAATGTAGCTGGGCACAGGCTGTCGACAGGTGGAATGGAAGAGGTTCTGGCCGGACATCCGGATGTTGCTGAATGTGCAGTTATCGGCGTGCATGACGCGCTGAAAGGTCAAGTACCGCTTGGTTTTGTGGTGCTGAAAACAGGGACACCTCGAGCCGAAACAGAGATTCTTGCTGAGATTATAAAGCGTGTGCGCTCGGAAATTGGCCCCGTTGCCGCGTTTAAACAAGCGGTGATTGTGAGCCGGCTACCAAAAACACGCTCTGGAAAGATTTTGCGCGTCACCATGCAAAAAATTGTTCAAAATGAGGACTTTCCGTTGCCAGCCACAATTGATGATCCTATGATTCTGGAAGAAATCGATGATGCGGTGCAACAGGCAGGCCTGAAACAGGTTTAACGGAAACTAAAAAGTGAAAGTACGCCTTCCCTTTTTACCTGTTTGTGGCTTGTTCTTTATGGTAGTTCGGTTAAATCAGCAACCTGTTCAGCGTCCTGTTTTGGCTGCCCGCCGGCCTTTTCAATGGCTGCATTCAGATCCTGTTGTTTGCATAAGCCCAGCATGGCCGGGTGTTTAGCTTGAATATTGGAGATGTTCCAATGGGTGCGCTCACGAATTTTTGTAATGGTATCTTTGGTTGTGCCAATGAGGCGGCCGACTTGCGCATCAGATAATTCAGGGTGATGTTTGACCAGCCAGGCAATTGCATCGGGCTTGTCACCACGCCGGGCAACCGGCACATAACGCGGGCCTTTGGTGCGGGCTGTAGGTTGAGGAAGAGTTGACTTCGACAGCTCAAGCCGAGCTTCAGGGTCAGCCTCACAACGGGCGACTTCTTCTTTCGACAGCTGGTTGTTCGTAATCGGGTCATACCCCTGCATGCCGGCGCCAATTTCTCCATCGGCAATGGCTTGTACTTCCAGGGGATGCAAATCGCAAAAAGTGCCGATTTGTTCGAAAGTCAGTCCTGTATTATCGATCAACCAGACGGCTGTGGCTTTTGGCATGAGAAGCTGCGACATAATACGACCCTTAATTATTTTTCAACACTTCTTGGGAGGCTGGCAAACCAAAGGAACCAAACGATTTCATACCAACCCCCTATCAGAGCGTTGTGTTGTCTTGGTGAATTCTTTTCAATATATAGCTATTTGAAAGAAATTTGCAAACAGACCTTTTGTTTCCTAAAATTGCAGAATAGCAATGCCGCAAGTATGGTTAAGAACGCATGTGTGCAGATTGTAAAAGGGCAAGATGGATGGAAGATGACTTTGACGCATTGAAACCTGCTTATGCACCAAAATCGTTTCACAACTGGAATATTGAGGATTTGAAAGACTATAAAGAACAGCTAAAAGCAGAAATCGCAATAATTGATGAACTTCTAGCCACAAAACAGGATGTTAGCGCACAAGCACAAGCCCTGTTTAAATCCTGATGATTTTTTGTTTCAAATGGATATATTTATTAGGTTGATGAGGAAGCGGATATGGCGCGTTTATCTGTCCGCACGGTGATGATCACAGGCGGTGTATCGGGATTAGGGTTGGCAATGGCATCAGCCTTTGCAGAAACAGGTGCGCATCTCTATGTTGGCGGCCTGATAACAGAAAATAAGGCAACTGATATTCTTGCCCAACTGGATGAAAAAGGAGCAGCTTCTTGTCATTTTGATGATGCTGATTTGCGGGATGCGACAGCAGCCCGCACCATGGCGGATAAAGCGGCCGATGTGATGGGCCGTGTGGATGTGCTTATTAATAATGCCGGCATTCAGTATGTTGCGCCTGTCGATGAATTCCCGTCTGAAAAATGGCAGGATATTGTTGATGTCAATTTATCTGCGCCATTTCACCTGATTTCTTCTTTACTGCCACGAATGAAACAGCGGAATTTTGGCCGGATCATTAATATTGCTTCTGCGCATGGTCTGGTAGCGTCAGCTCATAAATCTGCGTATGTCGCTGCTAAACATGGACTGGTCGGGCTGACCAAGACTGTCGCGCTGGAAGTTGCGCAACAAAATATCACGTGTAACGCGATTTGCCCAGGATTTGTGCTAACAGATCTCGTTGACCAGCAGGTTCGTGCGCATGCCGATAAAACAGGTCTGCCCTACAAAGAAGCTGGGATTGCGATGGTCAGCGAAAAACATGCCGCCGGTCAGTTTTTAATGCCCCAGCAGATTGCGGATATGGCGCTGTTTCTGGCACGTGATGAGGCTCGGAATATCACTGGATCCAGCTTTTCATTAGATGGTGGCTGGACAGCCCAATAAGAACCGCTCGACACTTATTTTGATCGTCCCTTATCAAAGCCAGGCAGCGGGTGCATCCAGTCCGGGATATGAAGGCTTATTATCTGTCCATTGTCTGTGGTCAATTCAGCTGTGCCGCTTAGGCTATCACGAACCGCATCAAGGCGCAGGCTGGCCAGCGCAATATTCCCGCCATCAGGAAGGTTGGCTGTTGATCCGATCTTTCCAATATCTGTGTCACCGCGCTGTAGGCCCTGACCTGATGTCAGCCTACCAGAGGTTGAAACAGGCAAAAGGCGGCGTTTGACCAGACCACGATAATGGGTACGGGCGGTCACTTCCTGGCCGACATAACACCCCTTTTCAAAATCTATCGCGCCCAGAAGATGAAGTCCGGCTTCAAGCATCAGCGCTCGGTTAGGTGTCAGATCAGCTGTTCCTTCAGGAACACCAAGGCTAATCCGCAACACCTGCCAGTATTCCTCCTCTTCCTGACTTGGCAAGCCATCAGTATTAGAAAACAGAACAAGGCTTCCCAAAGCCTTATGGCGTTCGTCACGGGCGCTGATAAAACTATCTGGCAGGCTGAAATCTGAGTGTACCCCCTCCCAGATATGTCCTGCACGAAGCTCAGGCCTGACGGTAATCTCTATTTTCCGGCGCAGCCGATACATCATCAGCCTCTTGGTAAGAGGAGTGGCCTGATCTGCTTCTGTGACCAGATAGACAGAATCTGCAGCGGACATTACAACCATATCAAATAGGATACGCCCTTGCGGTGAGAGCAGGCAGGCAGCGCGGGCTGTGTTGCTAGCAAGAGAGTTTATTTGTGCTGTCAGAATGTCATTCAGAAAATCACGCACATTTTCACCAGTGAGGCTGATGACTTGCTTGTCTGGATGAACAGACAAAACAGGCTGTTCTGGCTTCGCGGGCATAAAACTCATTGTTGATGTACCTGTCCTTTGTAGGGCGCAACATAAAAATGGCGTTCTCGCGACCAGAAACAATCTTTACCTTCTGGTTTTACAGTCACAAAGCCCTCGCCCTGAAAAAAGCGGTAATCTTGTGTACAGCCATACCATTTAACATACAGCCGGTTAGCATCTAGCCTCACAGCGCCAATGGGTTTTGTTTGTACAGTGATCTGTGGCAGGTCGGCGGGAAAACACTGGCCTTGTTTCTGGCCCTTGCAGTTTACCTCTGCAGATCCAATCATACGCAGATAGCTGAGTTGCCCCTCTTTAGCTTTAAAGCCCTCATCATCAAACATCTCACATCTATCTGTTGGTGGGGTTTTGCTTTGAGTAAACTCACAAGTAAACCAGATGCCATCGCCAATTGGCTGTTCTGCTGCAAACATCTTTAAAGGCAGAAGGCCAATCAGAGAAATCAGTGTGATGAATAATGTTTTGCAATTTAAGGGGAAAAAATATGCCATGGTCAAGAAATGGGTTAAAATGAAAACTATTGCAACTGGCAATCAGACTTAACAAAATGATTCTGGCTGATGATAATGGCAAAAGTAAGGGTGATTTCATAATGACTATCCATCCAGAGCGAAGACAGCTCTCTGATGAGCTTCATGCTCGTCCGTTTCATGATTTTGACGGTGCTGGTCGATTCATCCGCTATATCTTTCTTTATGACAAGTCAGATAAGGATATTGTCAGCCATATAAATGACTGGCTAACGGTAAACGATCGCCTGCGCCTCGGGACAGGAGAAAAATTCAGGCGAGAGACATTTGAGCGTTATATTTTTAGGATAGAGCGACACACTGAATTTGTGACAATCGGCTTTATTATGAAGGGAGAGACGGTTCGCAACGGGCTGTCACAAGGGGCGTTTGAAAAAACTGCCTGGCCGGATCTGCCCTTTGACGTAATTGAAACAGTACCTGCCAGCCTGTTTCATGCTATCTGGGTAGAGATAGGCGGGCGCGCGCCGGCCAAGCTTGATCCGCTGAAAGTTCAGTTTATGTTGAGTAGCAAGGCTGAGGCCTCAAGCCAGATATCGGATGGGGCTGGTCAGCTGCACTGCAGTTTTGATATTGATGAGAATCAGTTTTCACGTGCCATTGTGTTCCATGAAGGCGTTACGCCAGCACGTATGGGGCGCATGGTCTTGCGGATTATCGAGATGGAAACCTACCGCATGCTGGCCTTACTGGGCTTACCTGAGTCGCGGAAATATCTCTCAACACTAGTTCAGATAGAACACAAGCTTACACAACTGACGCGACAGTTAACTGAGCAGATTTCGCAAGATGACACTGAAGTTCAGGCCTTGTTGCCGGCACTGTCCCAACTGGCTGCTCAGGTTGAAGAGATATCAGCCAATACCTCATATAGGCTTTCAGCGACTAAAGCGTACCATGATATTTTTCTGGCCCGTCTGGAAGGACTTCGTCTAGCGCGCCTTGATGGGCATCAAGGGGTTTATGGATTTTTGGACAGGCGGATGATGCCAGCTATGCAGACTTGTTTTGCCTTTGGTGAGCGGGTACAAACTTTATCTCAGCGCATTGAACGGACAGGGTCGTTGCTGCGCACACAGACAGAGACAACGATTCAAAGACAAAATCGTGATTTGTTGTCTTCTATGGACAGGCGTGCTCAAGCCCAGTTGCGTCTCCAGCAGACTGTTGAGGGACTGTCTGTGATTGCCGGGACGTATTATGGGGTAGGTCTTGTGGGAATTCTTGTGGAAGGGCTTAATCTGCAGCCGCCTTTTGATAAAATGAGCCTTGTGAAAGCCTTTGCTGTGCCTTTTGTGGCTATTGTGATTTGGTTTTTTATCAATCGGGTTAGCCGGTCTGTTCGCAGGCTAAACAAATAAATTAGGTGAGCAGCCTGTCAGGTAGCTTTGTCTGCCTAAGTATATTAAACCATAAAAAAGGCATGATAACGCTAGAAAGACTTAGGCCGGCCAGCATTAAAATTATGTCATCCAGCTGAAAGTGAAGGTCAATGAGGATGCCTATTAGGGCAGGTGACAAGGCGCTAGCTAAAACATTCATCGGCATGGCAAGTGCCTTAATTTCGCCAAGCCAGCCAGTACCATATCGCTCCGCCAAAAGGGCATTTGCAAGAGGTGGTATCATACCGCCGCCTATGCCAAACAATACAAAAAATACAGGCAGCCAAAAAAAGCCCTGACCCCACCATAATAAAAGGCAGGCGAATAACATCGGTATCTGAGTGACATAAGCAACATGATGGGCGGTGAATTTGTCTATCAGATAGCCAGAAAAAAATGCACTGCTGACCGCTGCCAGCGCATACCAGATATAATTTGACGACCACAGCCACAAAGGCACAGCCTTTTCACCCGCAATGTAAATCTGATGGAAGAACAGGCCTGTAATGGTAAAGCTGGGCACCATCATCAGCCAGATGATAACCGCCCAAAACGCACTGTCCCGCATAACGATTCGCCGGCGAACAGAAAATTTATCATTAGGCATTTCAGGGCTTTTATGAGCAGCGCGGCCATGGCCATCCTGTGAGCTTGTACGGCGCGTTAAAAAAGGAATTGACGGAGCGAAGCTGAAAAACGCAAAAAGAGGCAGAACGAGCCAGATTGTGCGCCAGTCTGTCATCGAAAGTGAGAGGATAACGAGAAGAGGAAAAGCGGCTTCGCCAAGTGGCATGCCCAGGCCACATAAGGCAAGTGCCCGCCCTCTGGTCGCGATATAGCGCCTCGTTACAGCCGTGCTGTAAACATGGTACATCATCCCCTGCCCGGACAGGCGCAGAAAATAAAAGCCAAGAATCAGGCTGATAACTGAGCTGACGAATGAAAAATGAAGCGCAGCCAGACAGACCCCACCAAGGGTCATTAGGGAAAGGCGGGGTACGCTGACAGAATCGGCCAGCTTGCCCAGCCAGAATAGGGTAAGCGCGCTTCCAGTTGTCGCCAGTGCATAATAGCTGCCAAATTCACCATGGGTCAGGTCAAGGGATATGCGGATGTCTTGACTAAACAGAGATATGAAAAATGTCTGGCCAAGAGAAGACCAGAACGACATAAGCAGTCCATATAACAGAAACCGCCATTCAAGACGCAGAAAATCAAAGGTGGAAATCTTATCAAACAGAGAAGAGGCGGGCATTACCTTAAAAACAGATATGGCTAAAACTACAGTTAAACAGTCTGCCCTCAGATAGGAAAGGTCAAGTCTGTTTGAAGGGTCATCTGGTTTATGATTGTGTCTCGTAAATGAAGACGAGAGGAACAACGGAGTACAGGTTTGATGATAGTCCTAAAATTTACGGCCCGGCTGATTATTGTAGGCGCGGTCCTGGCCGGGCTTACAAGCTGCACACAATGGCTTTTTAAGGCAGATATGGCTGATTACTCAGATAATCGCCCTGCCTTGAAGTTAGAGGAATTTTTTGACGGAAGAAGCTACGCTTATGGTATATTTGAGGACCGATTTGGCAATCTGAAACGCCAGTTCCGTGTGCAGATTGATGGCCGGACAGCTGCGGGGCGTCTGACACTGGATGAGCAGTTTATTTATGATGATGGGGAGGCCGCTCGCAGGGTCTGGACAATCGATAATTTGGGCTCTGACGGGTTGGGCTTCATCCGTTATCAGGGCCGGGCGGAGGACATAGATGGTGTGGCCACAGGTCAGATCGCTGGAAATGTGTTGTCCTGGTCATATGATATTGTGCTGTCAATTTCCGGAAAGCAACTTCAAGTCAGATTTGATGATTTTATTTACCAGCTTGATCAGGACATTGCGATTAACCGCGCTTTTGTTAGCAAATGGGGTGTGGAAATTGGCAGTGTGACTTTGGTCTTTCTGCGAGGACGGACAGCTGCGTTGATGCCACAAATGAATCTGTCCAATTGGTAGCCGTTTAACGGATTCTGCCTATATAAAGATGAAGCGTCAAACAGTTAAACATAAGAGGCTGATATGCCAGATTCGTTACCAATTTGGGATTTGACTGATTTATATGCTGATAGCAGCACTTCTATCCAGTTGGATTTGGACACGGCTAAGCAGCATACAGAAAAACTTGTCCGGCATGAAGGGCGACTCAGCCAGATGACAGGTGCGGAACTTGCGGTTGTTATAGAGGAATATCAATTTGTATCCGAACGGCTTTCGCGTGTAATTTCACATGCAGATTTGCAATTTGCTGCAGATATGGCTAATCCGCAGACAGGCCAGCATGCACAAGATATGAAAGAGGCAATTTCAGGTTTTTCGTCACAGTTACTGTTTATTGAACTTGAACTGGCGGCTATGGATGAGGACCGTTTTCAAGAGGCGTTGCGTGATCCTGATTTTTATCATTTTCTGCCCTGGCTGCGCCGTCTGAGGGCCTTTGCTGCGCATCAGCTTGAAAACAGGCTTGAACAAATGCTTGTTGAACGCGCCCCGGCGGGACGTGGTGCCTGGGTTCGTCTGTTTGATGAAACAGCAACTGCTCTTCGTTTTGCGTTTCAGGGCACAGAAGTAACAGAAGCTGAAATCTTGAATAAATTGTCAGATCCGTCTGTCGATATTCGCAAAGAAGCTGCTCAGTCTTTATCTGGGGTAATGCAGGATAATCAGCGAATCTTCAGCTTAATTTTGAACGTGATTGCTAAGGATAAGGAAATTGATGACAGATGGCGAGGGTTCGATCGCCCGGTCTCGTCACGTAATCTTGCTAATGATGTTGATGACGCCACAGTTGATGCTCTGGCTGGCGCAGTAACAGCTCGAATGCCAGATATTGCGCATCGATATTACCGGCTGAAGGCAGGTTGGATGGGTGCAGAATACATTCCCTGGTGGGACAGGAATGCTCCTTTGCCAGGAGATGATGACAGACGGTTTAAATGGTCTGAGGCTCAACAGATTGTCACAGATGCTTTTGCTGGGTTTGATCAGCCTATGGCTGAGGTGGCGCAGCAGTTTTTTGACCACAACTGGATTGATGCGGAAGTCCGTCAAGGCAAAGCATCTGGGGCGTTCAGCCACCCGACCGTGCCTTCAGTGCATCCTTATATTCTGATGAATTTTGATGGTCGGTCTCGTGATGTGATGACGCTGGCTCATGAAATGGGACATGGCATTCATCAGGTGTTGGCAGCCGATAAAGGCTATCTCATGTCAGACACGCCTCTAACACTTGCTGAAACAGCCTCAGTTTTTGCTGAAATGCTTACTTTTCGGGCATTAGTTAACAAGGCCCCAAATGATTCAGCGCGTCGCTTTCTTCTGGCTGGAAAAGTCGAAGATATGCTGAATACGGTTGTGCGCCAAATCGCCTTCCATAATTTTGAGACAGCCTTTCATAATGCTCGTAAATTGGGTGAGGTGTCTGTTGAGGCACTGTCAGATTTATGGATGGAGACACAAACGCAAGCTCTGGGCCCTGCCGTCCGCCTTGATGACAGTTACCGGCCGATTTGGGCCTACATTCCACATTTCGTGCATACGCCTTTTTACGTTTACGCCTATGCATTTGGTGATTGTCTGGTGAATGCGCTTTGGCAGAATTATCAAGTGAAATCAGCTGCAGATAAACGGGTTTTTTCCGAGCAATATATTCATCTGTTAAAAGCTGGCGGCACTAAACGCTATAATGAGGCTCTTGCGCCTTTTAATCTGAACCCTGCAGATGCCTCATTTTGGAATATGGGACTTGATATGATTGCAGAAATGATTGACGAGTTGGAGAGTTTGTCCTGAGACAGGTGCTTAAAAAAGGAAGTAGATGAGATGGCAGCTTATGATGGTCAATCCGGAGTTGGAGGGCGCATTCGCCGCTATGCACGGGTGACAGGAACAATGTCAGGGCTGGCGGCCCGTCTGGCTGGTGAACGCTATCTTGGGATGGACGTGGATAGAAACAAACATGCTGCCCAGCTGCGTGAGGCATTAGGTGGGCTGAAGGGGCCATTGATGAAAGTGGCTCAGATTTTGTCCACGATCCCTGACGCGTTGCCGCCTGAATATGCAGAAGAACTGGCTGCCCTTCAAGCGGATGCCCCGTCTATGGGTTGGCTTTTTGTAAAGCGCCGCATGGCAGCTGAATTGGGGGCGGACTGGCAGTCAAAATTTTCATCATTTGAACGGCAGGCTGTATCAGCGGCATCCCTTGGCCAGGTGCATAAAGCCACATCTCACGTTGGCAAGTTGTTGGCGGTTAAGCTGCAATATCCGGATATGGCATCAGCAATTGATGCGGATCTGGCCCAATTAAAATTGGTTTTCCAGCTTTATGAGCGTTTTGATACTGCAATTTCAACTGCTGATATCCATAAAGAGTTATCAGATAGGTTGCGTGAAGAGCTGGATTACAGGCGTGAGGCTGCAAATCTAAAGCTTTACAGCCTGATGTTGAAAGATGAACATCAGGTGGTTTTGCCTAAATATTATCCCGACTTATCCTCGGAGCGGGCATTAACGATGAGCTGGATAGAGGGCCAGAAGCTGATGGCTTGGCTGGAGACAGAGCCGTCCCAGGAATCACGCAATCAGGTGGCAATGAATATGTTTCGCGCCTGGTATGTGCCTTTCTATTTTTACGGCGTGATTCATGGCGACCCGCACCTAGGCAATTATTCGATTGATACTTATTTGAATATCAATCTGATGGATTTTGGATCCATCCGTATCTTTCGTCCCGAATTTGTGGCGGGTGTAATAGAGCTTTATCGCGCCTTAAGCCAGCAGGATGATGACCTGGCGCGTCAGGCCTATGCGAAGTGGGGATTTCACGGACTTGATGATGAGGCGATTACGGTCTTGAATATGTGGGCAGGGTTTATTTATGCCCCCTTGCTGTCTGATGAGGTGCGCCCCATTCAACAGATGCGTGGTGGTTCAGAGGGGCGTGAGTTGGCTGGACGTGTTCATCAGGAATTAAAGAGGATTGGCGGTATCAAGCCGCCGCGTGAATTTGTGTTGATGGATCGGGCAGCTGTGGGCCTGGGCTCTGTGTTTATGCACCTGAAAGCAGAGGTAAACTGGCATCGTCTGTTCCATGATCTGATTGATGATTTTGACACAGACCAACTGAGGCAGAGACAAAGCAAGGCCTGCAGGGCGGCAGGCCTGCCGGATGATATTTTTGCACATGAGCATATATAACTTGCCTGTTTAAATAACTTCAGGCTTTGTGTGGCCATTTCAAAGCGCCTCAGGTAAAAACAAAAATGAGGTTTGCGAAGAGAAGGCATCAGGTAATGGCGTTGATTTATCCAGTGATTTTATGTGGGGGTTCAGGGACTCGTCTATGGCCGCTATCACGAAGGTCGATGCCAAAACAGTTTTTGAATCTAACGGGGAAGGTCAGTCTATTTCAGCAGGCAGCTCTGCGTGTTTCAGGGCCTGAATTTGAAGAGACGCTTGTGATTACGGCAAATGACTACAGGTTTATTGCTGCTCAGCAACTGGTTGATATCGGCATAAAATCAAGCACTGTTCTGCTTGAGCCTTCACCTAAAAACACAGCCCCTGCAGTTCTGGCAGCTGCTGAAAAAATTTATCAAGAGGATCCAGATGCATTGATGCTGGTGGTATCTTCAGATCATTATATTCCTGACAGGTCAGCCTTTATAGAACGGGTGGTAGCAGCAAAA
>PBLM01000053.1 GCA_002721775.1 Rhodospirillaceae bacterium
CTAGGACTTATGCTGGTTGCTTGTATGACGATAAACACCGCTCTTGCTGACCAGAAGATTATTGTCCAATCAACAACCTCAACAAAAAATTCAGGTCTCTATGATTACATTCTGCCCTTGATAAAACAGGACACAGGCGTGACTGTTCACGTTGTTGCTGTAGGTACAGGCGCAGCCATCAAAAATGCGATGAATTGTGACGGTGATGTGCTATTGGTTCACAACCGAAAACGTGAAGATAAATTTGTCGCTGAGGGCTATGCCAAACAGCGCCATGATGTCATGTACAACGACTATGTGCTCGTCGGGCCCCATTCTGACCCCGCCGGAATAGCTGGCTTACAAAATGCTGCAGCAGCCTTGAATAAAATTGCAGAATCAAAATCTATATTTGTCTCACGCGGGGATATGTCTGGTACACATAGCAAGGAACGCGAGCTATGGAAGTATGCATCTTTTGCGCCTGACGCCGTTTCAGGCAAATGGTACAGACAGACAGGTTCTGGCATGGGTGCAACACTGAATATTGCCGCTGGCATGGCAGGCTATACCCTTACTGACAGAGCTACATGGATATCTTTTGGTAACAAAGCTGATCTCGATATTCTTGTTGAAGGAGACAGGCATTTGTTTAACCCCTATGGCGTCATGCTGGTTAATAAAGATAAATGCCCAAACGTGGATGCGGAAGCCGGCCAAGTCTTTATTGATTGGCTGCTGTCAGAGACAGGCCGAAGCGCCATTTCCGCTTTCCGTAACAATGATAAGCAATTATTTTTTGTGGATACTCAGAATTTAGAAAAATCTAGGCATTAAAACTGACCTCGCCAAGTCTAGATGTATCATAGCCGTGAAAAGCATCTGTTAGTTCTCTAAAACTATTAGTTTGACAGAAGGCTAAAAGGGTTTGAAAGGCGGGTTCGAAAACCATTTTCCGATTAACAAGAATGTCAACAGATTCGTTGATCAGGGGCAAGAATTCAAGGTTATACTTTATAGCATAATGTTCCAAGCCAAACGCAATGTCAGCTTGTCCTTCCAAAAGGGCAAGAACAGATTCAAGCTCTGTATGGCAAGTTGCTGTCAGTTCCAGCTGTTCTGTTCTAATGCTTGCCTCATCCAGCAGATGTTCAAACAGAATCTGCGCCCCTGCCCCCTTTTGACGCTGGCTTAAGCGGTAGGGCCGGATAGCTGAAAGCGATGAGACGTGGAGAGCCACAAACGGTTTCATCACAAGACCGCGGCTACGTTTTGCCCAATGCAAAAGCACAACATCCTTATCCGCACAAGTCGTTTTAACCGGTTCAATATTCCAACTACGAAACGCTGGACAGAAAATGTGAATTACTGCTGCTGAGGCCTTTCCGCTTGCAACTCGTTCGAGACCTGCACTACTTCCATTCCACATAGTTGCGATATCTATGCTTGTTTGTCGCAAAACAGCCTCAAGTAACGGGTCGTGACTGCCTGTGATTGTTAGTTGGCCCTTACCTGTTATGATGCTGTCTTTATTTATCCAATCCAAAACAGCTTCTTTTGGAAACAGTAATTTGCCTGTAGTTTTGCTGAAAGGAATATCGCCTCTGGCTACAAGATCATATATCCTGCGCTCCTTTACCCGCATCAGGGCAGCAACCTCCCTTGTGGTCAGAAATTGACTTGTTTCTGGCATTGGCAGCTATTCTTTTCCTTTTTATGTGTAAACTCATGTTTACGTCACACTGACAGCTTATCAGTTTTTACAGGCCCGAACATACTCGATTTGATATCAATGAGTGACATCAGCAACCTTGGTCGTCGGCCCAGTCTCTGCAGCTATCTTCACCACCTCCAAAAGAGAGAGGGGGCTCAGACCAACCGCGCCTAAAATCAGTACTTTGCCTTGTAATCTTTTTAAATTCAAATTGGCCCATTACCGACTGCCTAGATTTAAAATTAATTATGAAAAGATCAAACAGATAAGCAATCATTAACCTTTTGCTCATCTGCACATGAGATAATATCTGGTCCAATTCAGCATCACATATTGACGTTTCCTTATCTTCATGTGTTCGATAAAGTGGCAGATTGACAAGATAATTAGTGAATTAGAACTGAACGGCTGGAGGACAAATATGGATAAAATCAAAGTGATTAAATGGACCAGCACGGCAGCTGTTCTAACAGGGATTGCCTTGACTAATCTCAATATCTATCCTGTGAATATAATGATTCACGGCGCAGGGGCAACTGGGTGGACAATCGCAGGATTCATTACAAAGGACAGGGCGCTTTTGACAAATTTCTGCCTGCAGTTACCGCTATTTATATTCGGAATTATAAACTACTTCCTTTAGGGAGAACGATATGACAGAAAATTTTTTTCATATAGATGATCTCACCCAAGGTCTAGAACGAGAGCTCACAAAGGGGATCACAACACGGATTTTTCCTGGTGACCAAGCAATGTTGTCTGTGGTTCGTATTAAAGCTAATGCCCGCGGAACGCTGCACTGTCATCCTGAGGAGCAATGGGGCTTCATGATACAGGGATCAGCCACCCGTATCCAAGATGGTCAGCACATTCAGGTTCAAAAAGGGGCTTTCTGGCGCACACCGGGACATGTTGAGCACAGCGTGATTGCCGGACCTGAAGGCTGTGTCATTCTTGATGTCTTTGCTCCGCCCAGAGAAGAATATAAAACTCCTGGCAGCGGATTCGGCACAAAAACGCATCAACCAGTTTCGACAGGATGAAACCCATTTAGACGGCATAATGAGCTTTTTTGCATTTTTCTAGTTATCAGCGCCGATTTGCGCCCACTCAGGAACCCATGAGGGGTAGCTGGAACAACCAGATAAACCAACAAGCCAAAAGGCAGTAAGCGCGAGAGCCACAAACTTTTTCATAACAATTTCCTTTTTATACGGATATAACAAAGCTTAGCCAATCTAATGGTCGCCTTTACAGACAAAAAAAGCAACTCTGCAATCGCTTGAATTCTTTTGAGACTGATCTTTAGGACAAACACTTAGCAGAGTGGGGGATTATAAGCCAATATGATTGAAGGTAAAACAACACTGACCTTTGATTGTTATGGCACACTAATTGATTGGGAATCAGGCATTTGGGATGGCTTTCAACAGTTGTTGCAAACTAATAACAGCACGCTTATGCGCCAGACCTGCCTTGAGGCGTTTGCAGAGATAGAAAGCGCTGTTCAGAAACAGCAGCCAGGCAGACTTTACCCTGAGGTTTTGCAACTGACTCATGAGTTATTTGCCAAACGGTTTGCCCTTAGGACCAGTCCGGAGTTGGACAGGCGCTTTGGAAATTTCGTGCCTTTCTGGCCAGCCTTTCCAGACAGTTCTGATATGTTGCGCCGCCTGAAAGCCCATTTTAGACTTGTGATCCTCTCCAATGTCGACAGAATCAGTTTTGCAAGGTCAAATGAGCGACTTGGAGTTGAATTTGATGCCATTTTTACTGCAGAAGATGTTGGCTCTTACAAGCCCAATCCGGAAAATTTTGCCTACATGATTCAAAATCTTGATTGTAAGAAAACAGAGATCCTACATGTCGCGCAATCATTGTTTCACGATATAAAGCCTGCCACAGATGCAGGGCTTAATTCAGTATGGATTGATAGACAGGGACTTACTGACGGAGGGTCATGGGGCGCAACCTTAAAAATAGACAGGGTTCCTCAAACGGAAAAAAGATTCAGCACCTTGCAAGAATTTACCGAATTTGCCTGCAAAGCAAAATAAGTAAAAAGATATAGGAGTAACTTATGCCGCTAAACACACCAATTTGCGATTTTGGTTGGCAAGCGCCCAATTTCACCCTACATGATACGAACAACCAACTGCATCAACTGGATAGCCTTGTTGGGCTAAACGGTTTACTAATCGCCTTTATTTGCAATCATTGTCCTTATGTAAAAGCTATTATTGACAGGTTGGTTAGTGACGCGACTGCCCTGCAACAACACGGTATTAATACAGTTGCAATTATGCCAAATGACTATCACAGCTACCCTGAAGATAGTCCTGAAAATATGGTGGCTTTTATTACTCGTCATCATATTCCCTTTCCCTACCTCATCGATGAAACACAGCAGGTGGCCAAAGTATATGGAGCGGTGTGCACACCTGATTTTTTTGGTCTTAACGCAGAAGGCAAATTACATTACCGTGGCCGGCTAGACGATATTAAAATCGGAACGTCAAACAAGCGTCAGCCGGAGCTTCTCGAAGCGATGATAAAAGTGGCAGAAACGGGAAGAGGACCAGAACACCAAGCTCCCTCAATGGGGTGCTCGATAAAATGGCGATAAATGTTCTGTGCATCTCAATCTGCTTAAAAAGTGTTGTCAAGAATGTTGAAACAGCTACGTAATTGGCATGGCCAGATTCTTGAAAAGATTCAGAAGCAGACTGGGCTGACAAATTATCAGATCTTGTGGATCGCTTTTGCAGAGGGTTTGTTTTTTGGCTTTTTGCTGGGATGGTGGTGGTTTACATGAAGATATTGAAAATTACATATGCGACATTCATCTGCAGCCTATATATGACAATTACCCCTGCTCAAGGCATTGCAACTGAACCGTTGAAAAAAGCCCTTTCTGAGACATTAGCGAATGTGGTGTTTATGCGCCACGCCCTTGCGCCTGGGTTTGGTGATCCGACGGAATTTCAGATAAATGATTGTTCAACGCAGCGGAATCTGGATCAGGTTGGGCGACGTCAAGCCCGCCTAATCGGCAATTATATGCGCGATCATAAGATCGTATTTGACACTATCCTGTCCAGCCAATGGTGTCGGTGTAAACAGACGGCTAACCTTCTTGATATGGGAAACTGGGAAGAATTTACAGGCCTAAATTCTTTTTTTCAGGGTCATGCTGACCGCACAGATACATTGACAAAGCTTCAGCACAAGCTAGATGAGTTGCCTGCTGATACTCTAGTTTTGATGGTCACACATCAAGTTATAATCAATGCAATTACAAAAATTTCACCAGCCAGCGGTGGGCTTGTTGTCTATAATACGAGGACGAAAATTTCTAAGAACGTAAAGCTGAGGAACCAATAAATTTATATTGAGATCGCCGTCAAGGATTTTTCTTAAATGTAAAGCAGGGCTTTAACCTGAACGCTTTTATTCCCAAAAAAATCCACCCAAATTGGGTGGAGTATTTTTATTTTTTATGCCTTACCAAAAAATTATGAATCATTTGGTATTTTGTGTCGTATTGTAATTGAGCATCTGTTTTATGCAGATGTATCATCCTCCCTAACTTGGTCGCAGTCCGCTGCGACCTCTTTTTTTAAGGCAAACATGTTTCACCTGACTTGTAAAGTTGTGAATGGCTTGAGTTGAAAAATTTTCTATTTTCTCTAACCAAATCATAGTCCCAGGCCACATTTTATGACCTGAAAGGGTTAAACAGACTTGAATGACGTTCGGATAGGCCCAACCTCAATTTCTGACCACGTGGCAAAGCCTCTCTTTGCTGACAATTCTGGCGTTCTCAAGTGTGACAAATAAGCCCGCACTGCTCGGACACTTTTTATGGCTATATAATTCAGTCTAGCGGCGAACTAATCTATGCTTGAATCATCTTAATCTACATCTTATTTGAAAAGTGGGGGCAGTATTTTAGCCTGTATATTAGAGCAGATTTCCACTGTTGGAGACATTTAAATGGTTGCTTTGGGCGCATTGTTAAACAATCTGTTCAGCCAGACAACTAGCTGGCTTAATAACCAGCAGCGGTCTGACCTGTCTTTACCTGAGCTTTGCGAGCAGCTCTTATCTAACAAGGGCGAGGTAACCGGGCTGTCCCTTGCCCGTGAAATTCTGGGTCAGTTCGAACAACAATCCTCAGAGGAGCAGAAAGCGTTTCTTACAACTCTTACCACAGAATTCGATCTTGTTACCGATGAGCTGCACGCAGCACTAAAAATGTATGAGGCTAAAGCTGATAAAGCCAGCTACTCAGAACTCATGACTGCCGCCACATCCCGCAGACAGACACTGTTCAGAAAGCTAAACGAATTACCAGGAGCCACACAGCGGCTGGTGAATATGCGCAAGACCCTGCTCGGCCTGCTGCCTGCACACCCTGAACTCGCTGTTATTGATCAGGATTTAAAACAGTTATTCACAAGCTGGTTTAATAGAGGATTCCTTGTTCTTCAGCCTATCAGCTGGTCGAGCCCTGCCCATATTCTGGAGAAAATAATTGCGTATGAAGCTGTTCACGCCATTGAAAGCTGGGATGATTTACGCCGCAGGCTGCAGCCTGCTGACAGGCGATGTTTTGCCTTCTTTCACCCTGCCATGCCAGATGAGCCGCTGATTTTTGTTGAAATTGCACTCAGCAAGGAGATTCCTGAGGCTATTCAGACCATTCTTGCCGACCGCAGTGAAGCAGATGACAGCAATCCAAAAACAGCCACATTCTATTCAATTTCAAATTGCCAGACAGGTCTTGCCGGCATTTCATTTGGCAACTCTCTGATCAAAACAGTTGTCAGTGAATTACGTCGTGAATTTGAGAGCCTTGAACAGTTTGTCACCCTCTCACCTTTGCCTGTATTTGCAGACTGGATGTCAAAGCAATCTTTTATTGACGCGCTGCCCTTGGAAGATGACCAGAAAATAACAGACCTTGCTGCATGCTATCTTGTGCATGGGAAAACACATTCCGGCACACCGGTTGACCCTGTTGCACGTTTTCATCTAGGCAATGGAGCGCGCATACATGCCCTGCATGCGAACGCTGACAGTTCGGCAATTGGCAAGTCACGCTCACATGCTGTGATGGTAAACTACCTTTATGATTTGGAAAAGCTAGAGGCAAACCATCAGAAATATGCATCCGATGGAGTGGTCGCCTGCTCAGGAAAAATTAAAGACCGAGCTGATGCGGCTCTTCATTTACTAAATGAATTGAAAATTTAGTGTTAATGAGGTACGACTCGTTAGACAGTTGCCGTCAATCCGCCATCTACGTAGATAATCTGGCCATTAACAAAGGATGAAGCTGGCGCAGCAAGATAAACAGCTGTGCCTACGAGATCAGACACATCCCCCCACCGGCCTGCAGGCGTGCGCTCCTCTAGCCAGGCAGTAAACTGCTGGTCAGCAACTAGTGCAGCATTCAATTCAGTTTTGAAATAACCCGGCGCAATCGCGTTACAATTCAACCCATAGCCTGCCCAGTCCGCTGCCATGCCCTTTGTCAGATTGGCTATTGCACCCTTGGTGGCGGTGTAAGGTGCAATACCAGGCCTGGCTAGAAGGCTCATCACAGAGGCAATGTTGATGATCCGGCCATGTTGACGGGCAATCATATAAGTAGACAGCGCCTTGGATGTATAAAAGGCCGCTTTCAAGTTAACTGCAATCATCTGGTCAAAAATTTCAGAATCAAAATGTTCTAAGGGCTGGCGATGCTGCATGCCCGCATTATTTATAAGAATATCGATCGGGCCTATATTTGTCTCGTAATCGTCAATCTTAGCGGTAATGTCATCTTGCTTCGTTACATCGGCGATCAGAGCTTTAGCCGCAATAGACTGGCTATTTAGCTCATCAACAACTGCCTGAACGGTATCTGCGTTGCGGCCATTGATGAGTACACGGGCACCTGCCTGGCCCAGACCGCAGGCAAGTGCAATTCCGATCCCGCGACTCGAACCTGTGATAAGAGCTGTCTTTCCTTTAAGGCTGAAAAGGCCGGTCAGCTGATGAACTGACATATTGATACCTCCATACCCACCCACGTCAATGTGGCTGGTAAAGACCAAGTGTGGATGCCTGAAGCTTTAGTAATGAGGTTACCTGGTTCAATGCAGGTGTGGGAATGGACAGCCCATCAGCTAGTTCCAGCACTGCTGTCATTAACGGGTCAATTTCGAGTGGCCGGCCCGCTTCAATGTCCTGGCGCGTAGATGGCTTATGGCCAACAATTCTAGCCGCACCTTCAATTCTATCCTCAATGGAAACCGCAAAACGAGCCCCCAAGGCTTCACCAACTAGCTGGCATTCTTCCATAATCTGTCGAACGAGCGCACGGCATCCCGGATCTGCACCAATCTGATCAAGACTGGCTCCTGTCAGAGCAGATACGGGGTTGAACGAACAGTTACCCCAAAGTTTAATCCAGATTTCATCACGGATACGGCGTTTTTGAGGGGCTTTTAGCCCGCCCTTTATCATAAGGGCAGATAGAGTCTTTATCCGATCACTAGCCTCACCTGATGGCTCGCCCAGAGAAAATCTGTCGCCACTCAAATGCTGGATTCGCCCCGGCTCAGCAATTTCACAAGCTGGATATATAACACAGCCGATAGCGCGCTCAGGCCCTATACCGTTCCAAATAGCCGCGCCTGGATCAACAGATGACAATGATTTGTCATCCATTGCCGTTCCTGTATTTGCACGATAAAAATACCACCAAGGCACTCCATTAACCGCTGATACTATGCTGGTGTTCTCGCTGATTAAGCACTGTAGCGACGGCACAACATGCGTCAGCGCATGTGCTTTTAAGGCAATGATAATATAGTCCTGCGGGCCCAGTTCCGCTGGATTATCTGTTGCTGGCAACCGATATACCATTTCCCGCCTGTCATAAGTGAGGCGCAACCCCTCTTTGCGAATCGCTTCAAGATGTGGCCCTCTAGCTACAAGGCTGACGTCCGCTCCTGCCTCATGCAGACGAGCCGCCATAAACCCGCCAATTGCCCCCGCTCCATAGATGCAAATCTTGCTCATATTTGTATTTTTCCTCAGCTGTTCTTTTTAGTGCGGGGTCCTAAAAGCCCAGCTTTTCAGCCAAGCCTATACGCTGTAGCTTACCTGTTGCCCCTTTTGGTATTTCATCAACAAAACGGATATGGCGGGGGACCTTGAATTTTGCCAGTTGTTGGTTTGCATAGGCTTTCAAGTCAGCCTCGCTCAGGCTCGTTCCGTCCGCTAGCACAATTGCTGCCCCAATCTCTTCGCCCAATAATTCGTCCGCAACAGCAAAGGTTACCACCTGAAGAACTGCGGGATGATTCATTAGAACATTATCAACTTCCAATGGCGATATTTTTTCTCCACCGCGGTTAATGATCTCTTTCAACCGGCCTGTAATTTTAAGGTAGCCTTCTTGATCAAAATATCCCTGATCACCAGTTCTGAACCAACCGCCTGTAAAACTCGACGCATTCGCTTCAGGATTATTTTCATAACCTGGCGTCACATTGTCGCCCTTAATACAAACCTCTCCCTCTTTACCTAGCGGTTGCACTTTGCCTTCAGAATCAAGAATACAAACCTCAGGTGACGTCGCAATTCCTACGGATCCAGCCTTCTGAAGTCCTGCTCCAAGCGGATTTGACGTCATCTGGTGGGCTGCTTCCGTCATGCCGTAGGCTTCAATAACTGGGCAGTCAAACACAGAAACAAGCTCTTTGAATACAGCCGGGGGAAGAGAAGCTGATGATGAGCGTATAAAACGCAAGCCCAGAGCCTGTGCCTGTTCCGGGTTGCGCTTTGCCCTTAGCAATATCGCCTGATGCATTGTCGGCACACCAGAATACCAAGTGATCTGTTCTAAATTGGCAAGCTCCAAAAATTTCAGCGCATTGAAACCAGCACTGCAACAGACAGATGCGCCTTTTCCCATACTGGATATTAGCACAGCAATCAGACCGTGAATGTGAAATAATGGCATGATGTTCAGGCAATGATCATGATTTTTCAGTTCCAGACTTGCTGCGATATTCCGCGCCGAGGCCAGTATATTTTTTTGCAACAAAGGCACCACTTTCGGGCGCGAGGTGGTGCCAGATGTGTGCAGGACAAGAGCTTCTTGTTCTGCATTAGCAGGCGTTATATCTGCTTCTTCATCAAACAATAAAAACTCACCAGCTGACATATCTGCTGTCACCCGCGCTTCTGCTACTGGAATGTTTAAAGCTGCAGCCGCCTCGCAGACTGGATTATCACTATCCTGCTCAACAATCACCAGTGCTGGTTTAAGATCAGAAAGATAAAATTCATATTCGTTCCGCTTATAGTTGGGGTTCAACGGGGCTGCTGACATATAGCTGGCGACAGCCAGAAATGTTGAGGCCATTTCTGGGCCATTCGGCAGCACAATAGCGACCCTGTCAGAGGCATTCAAGCCTTGCCCCGCTAATTGCCGCCCAATCGTATCAACGTGGCGACGCAACTGTACATAGGTCAGTGGATGTCGGGCTGGAGCGCTCAAAGCAATGGCTGAACCAACTCCTTTATCAAGAAGCGATCTTAATGTCATATTAGTTTACCTGTACCTAAATTAAGGGTCTTTATGTATTTTGGTTTGCAGCCACCTTGTGGTGTAAGCCACTTAAACCACTCTTCTAAGCTGTTGCTATTATCTTACCTAGTCATCACTCATTAATGTGCGCTTACTGCTCGGAATTTCAAGAACGTTCTGTAGCGTAATAAGCCCGTTTGCTACCTGCCACCCACCAATGTGAGCAGACTTGCAAACACCTCCCAAATCGAAATAAACCGGTTAAGTCAGCGTCAGACTAATAGCCCATGCAGGCAGACAAACAGCGTCCAAATCAGCCGCATCAAGCAACAGACTATATGCAACTAACCCAAAGTCCTCCTGTGTTTTTTTACAGAGCCAGCCACTTCAGGCCAACCCTTCTTAATGATTGATAAAGAACGCCATTCAACCATGGATACTTATTCAACTTATCTGAAACTTTGTATATGTAAAGTGGCCGCAGTTCCTACATGGACGAAACTACGGCAAGGTAGGGAGGCTCACAATTAAACGCAATGATCACAACAACCAATCTTCATTGCTGTGCTGCAAATCCATAAAGCATCGCCCAAACAACATGGCTTCGGCACACCCTATGCACATGTCAATTTACATCACAATAAAGAAAAGATACAACCATATGAAGTATGTGGCAAATATTTTCTGTCTATATATTGTAATTTGCCAGGGGTCTAGTGTTTTTGTTAAGCTAGAGGAGTTTTTGGTCGTTTTCTAAGCAACGATTTTTTTTGCGCTTGAGACTAAACACCCAAGTGGCAGAATAGTAAGGTTTTTGCCAGCACGTCTGCACAGGACAACCGCATGTTGAACGCGTTTAAATTTCTGATCCCTCTAACAGTTATCCTGTTCACCTTTGACCTTCAGGCCCAATCTTTTCAGGATGGCAAAAACGCCGAACGCGATGGAAACTATAAAGCGGCCTTTGATATTTGGCTGCCGTTGAGCCAGAACGGAGATGCTTCAGCCCAAGCTAGCCTAGCTTTTCTATATAAAAACGGACAGGGTGTTAAACGCGATCTGGACCAAGCAATTATCTGGTTCAAAGAAGCTGCCGCAAGGGGAAATGCTACAGCTCAGAATATAATGGGCCTTTTTCATTACAGCGGAAAAGGGGTAAAGCAGGATTTTTCAAAGGCAGCCAGGTATTACCTTATGGCTGCAAAACAAGGTGATGTTGACAGCCAATTTATGCTGGCCTCTCTCTACCAAACAGGCGAAGGTGTCGAGCAAAACATTTCTGAAGCCGCTAGGTGGTTTAAGGCGGCCGCTCTTCAGGGCGACGAAATAGCACTATCCAGTCTAATGGGACTTCATTCAAACGAGCTTGATGTAAGCAAAGAATTTTCACAATGGCTCAAAAATTATCAAAAATTTCTTAAATCAACCGATGCAGACCCACAATTTCAACTTGGGCAGCTCTATCACGAAGGGCGCGGCGTCATTCAAGACTTTTCCCTTGCCGCAGAACTTTATCGCAAGGCAGCTGAAAGGGGCAATAAAGATGCCCAATTTGGACTGTCAACATTATATAAGAACGGTGATGGTCTGCCAAAGGATATTGAAAAGGCGATGTTTTGGCTAGAGAGAGCGGCAATGGGGGGAAATTTAAATGCAATGTCAACTCTTGCATCTGCTTACGACGACGGCCTCGGTGTAAAGCAGAATGATAAGGCAGCCAGTTACTGGCACCAACAGGCAGCTCTTGGAGGTGACATCGAAGCACAGTTTTTAACAGGAAATCGATATGAAACAGGAACAGGTTTCACAAAGAATTATGTTAAAGCTCTCAGATTTTATCAGCTTGCGGCTGAAAAAAAACATGTCGAGGCTAGTTTTAAAGTAGGACAATTTTATGAGCAAGGCATTGGAACAGATGAAAATCACGGGCAAGCTGCAAAATGGTATTTACAGTCCGCTAATTCTGATTATGGACCAGCACAGGCGGCTATAGGGCGGTTGTATTTTTCGGGCAGAGGCGTAAAGAAAAACATGCTTCAAGCTAAAAAATATTTAGAAATTGCCGCTGAAAAAGGTGATGCTATCTCACAATATCTAATAGCTGAAATCTTCTCATCAGGAATTGACTACATAGAAGATAAAACACGAGCTGCCCATTTTTATAGGAAAAGCGCAGACCAAGCTTATGCCCCTGCACAATACAGGCTGGGCCAGGCCTATACATTTGGAAGCGGTGTGAAACAGAATAATGAACTGGCGTTGAGTTATTTCAGACTAGCTGCTCAGCAAGGTCTAGCTGCTGCTCAGATCAAAATGGCTAAAATTTATGAAAATGGAAAAGATGTAAAAGCTGATTTATCTAATGCTGCGAGATGGTATGAAAAAGCAGCAAAGCAGGGAGTTATGGAAGCGCAAATTTGGATGGGATTTGCGCATAAGACGGGCAGAGCTGTCAAAAATGACCCAAGCTTATCTGCAGAATGGTTTTTGCTAGCCGCCAATCAGGGTGATGCTAACTCGCAATTTGAAGTAGGCATGGCCTATGAGTCAGGAACAGGGCTCGTTTCCAATCTTGCTGAAGCGATGTTCTGGTATGAGAATGCAGCTGAGCAGAATCATATAGAATCTCAATATCGAATTGGCAGGGGCTATTTGGATGGCAGAGGAGTAGCCCCACAGGACAAAGCTAGCCTTATCTGGCTGCGCATGGCAGCTGATCAGGGACACAAACAAGCCGCCCGCTATCTTGGCGACATGCTGCGCGCAGGCAGAGGCACCGAAATCGATATTGCCAAAGCTGTCAGCTATTACCGGCTAGCAGCAAACGCCAATATTATGGAAGCACAATATCAGCTAGCTAAAATTATCAGCGATAAGGGAGCATCAAAGACTGATATTGACGAAGCCATCATACTTTTTGACAAAGCTGCGCAACAGGGGGATGCAAGATCCCAGCTCGTTTTGGGCATCTATTATGATGAAGGCAGTGTCATTCCTGCAGATAAGCATCGGGCGGCAGATTATCTGATTATGGCCGCCATGCAAGAAGTAGAGGAAGCTCAATTTCGGCTAGCCCAAATATACAACAGCGGTGCAATTAAGAATAAAACTGCTGCGGATGCATTGCCTTTTTATGAAGCAGCCGCAAATCAAGGGCATGTTGGGGCTCATTACTTTCTTGCCAGACTTTATGATGCTGGCAGAGGCACAGCCCAGAATCACAAATTAGCTGTCCGCTACTATCAACTTCCAGCTGAAAAACTCTATCTAGATGCAAACTGGAGACTAGGCGTTTTAGCAAGGGAAGGCCTTGGAATGGCTCCCAATGTTCAGAAAATGGAACGCCTATTCCTCATATCCGCTCGTCAGGGTGATGTCCGTGCCCAACGCGCCCTTGGTAAAGCTTACCGAGACGGCAAATCTCTGAGCCAGAATTATGAAAAGGCAATTTCTTTCCTGAATCTTGCAATTAAACAGCAGGATAGAGAAGCACAATTTGTTTTGGGCCAGATGCGCATGCTGGGAGAAGGCGGTAAAGTAGACCTTGAAGATGCAGTCTTAAACTTCAGAGAGGCAGCAAATAGTGGGCATATGCTAGCTCAATTTACGTTGGCGGAAATGCTGCATCGGGGCAACCTTATCAAGCAGGATATAAAGGAGGCAGCTTATTTTTATGAACAAGCTGCACTTCAGGGTCATGTGCTTTCCCAGTATAGAACTGCAATATTTTATGAAAAAGGACAAGCTGGCATTCAAGAGCCTGCTCGTGCAGCAAAATTCTACGAACTCTCTGCAAAACAGGGGCATATTCCATCCCAATATAATCTAGCCCTGTTACTTGAAAATGGTTTAGGCGTTCCAACAGATATGTCAAAAGCCGCATTCTGGTATCAACAAGCTTCAGACAGAGGAGATATTAACGCACAGTATGCTTTGGGCATGATGTATGAAGCTGGCCGCGGCGTATCCCAAAGCCATGAAAAAGCAGCATCATTCTATCTAGCTGCTGCTGAAAACGGGCACATTGAATCACAGGTAAATCTAGGCGTAGTGTTCGTTAAGGGTGAAAGCTCCGTTCAGAACTATATTCAAGCTCACATGTGGTTTAATATAGCCGCTTCGCAGGGCAACAGAGCTGCACGCGACTACCGCGACCATATTGCTAAGCAAATGATGCCGCAGGACATTTCCACAGCTCAACGATTAGCTCAATCCTGTGTATTACAGAA
>PBLM01000054.1 GCA_002721775.1 Rhodospirillaceae bacterium
CCTGAAGGGGCTGCCCGGATCATTTTCCGTGACACCGCAAAGGACCCAGATAAATTAGCAGAGGCCACAGCAGAATATCGCGAAAAATTTGCCAATCCATTTGTTGCGGCCAGCCGGGGATATTTAGATGATATCATCATGCCGCGGAACAGCCGCCGACGGATTGCCCGGGCATTGACCATGCTCAAAGATAAGGATTTATCCAATCCGCCACGCAAGCATGACAATCTACCGTTATAAAACCATACCCAGCTGTGTGAAGAAGAGTAAATACCGATGACAAAGCCGCTGTTTTCCAAACTTCTGATTGCCAACCGTGGGGAGATTGCCTGCCGGGTGATGCGCACAGCCAAAGCCCTCAGCATTGCTACGGTTGCGGTTTATTCTGATGCGGATGCCGCCGCCCCGCATGTGCTGATGGCAGATGAAGCGGTACATATTGGCCCGTCCCCGTCAAGAGACAGCTATCTGCTGGTAGACCGTATCATTCAAGCCGCCAAGGATACAGGGGCTGAAGCGATACATCCCGGCTATGGTTTTTTGTCTGAAAATTCTGGTTTTGTTGAAGCTGTGCAAACTGCTGGACTGACCTTTGTTGGCCCTGATGTCCATGCAATAAAAGTGATGGGCGACAAAATTGAATCGAAAGCTCTGGCAAAATCTGCCGGCGTATCCTGCGTTCCCGGCACAGACGGGGCGGTTAGTGATATAGATGAGGCGATGGCAGAGGCCGAGAAAATTGGATACCCCGTGATAGTAAAGGCGTCTGCTGGCGGCGGTGGAAAAGGCATGCGGGTTATCGAAAGCGCGACTGATATGGCTGACGGGATGCGCGCAGCGATCAATGAGGCCCGCAACGCTTTTGACGATGATCGCGTCTTTATCGAAAAATTTGTGGTCAAGCCGCGCCATATTGAAATTCAGGTTCTGGCGGACACACACGGTAATGTGGTTTATTTAGGCGAGCGTGAATGTTCGGTTCAGCGTCGCCATCAGAAGGTTATTGAGGAAGCCCCGTCCAGTTTTATCTCTGAGGAGACCCGCCGCGCTATGGGTGAACAGGCGGTCGCGCTGGCCAAGGCGGTTCAGTATCGCTCAGCTGGTACGGTTGAGTTCATCGTCGGCTCAAATCAGGATTTCTACTTCCTTGAGATGAACACCCGGCTTCAGGTCGAACACCCAGTTACAGAAGAAGTTTACGGCCTTGATCTGGTAGAAATGATGCTGCGTTTAGCTGCGGGCGAGACACTTCCGATGCAGCAGGCTGACATCACGCCAAAGGGCTGGTCAATTGAGGCAAGGCTTTATGCTGAGGATTCTGCCAGAGGCTTCCTGCCCTCAACCGGCCAACTTCTGCGCTATCGTGTGCCGGTGGGCGAGGGCGTGCGTGCGGATTCAGGTGTGGCTGAAGGTGGCATGATTTCAATGTTTTATGATCCTATGATCGCCAAGCTGGTGGCAACTGCCCCGACCCGGCCCGAAGCGATAGACAGGATGCGTCTAGCTCTTGACCATTATCAGGTCGCTGGTGTCGCTACCAACCGCCAGTTCCTGTCCTCTATTCTGGCAGATGCTGATTTCAGGTCAGGCGATATCACCACAGGCTTTATTGCTGAAAAATATGGCGATGCCTTTGTGGCAGAGGCCCCTGATGCGGCACTATGTGAAAATTTGGCAGCTCTTGCGGCATGTTTTTACGGCCGTGGTCAGGCCCGCCTGCAATATGATGATAATGATCAAATGACTTTTGTGGCCGTGCTGAGGGGGCAGGTTACCCCTGTTCATCTAAGCATTGTCCGCATGCCCGGGGCTGATCAGGTGATGATTAATGGCGGCCGTGCCGTTCGCGTTACGGGTACGCTGGATCAGCCTGTCTCGAAATTAGGCATCCTGTTTGACGGCACGATTGATGAAATTCCAGTCGCGATTCAGATTGATGCCGATGACCATTATTTCACCCTTCATGCCGGGGCGCACAGCCTGTCTCTGCGGCTCTATCCCGCCCATGCCGCTGCCTATATAGAACATATGCCCGAACCCCAGACAGGTCTTTCTGATAATGTGGTCTCCGCCCCTATGCCAGGCCTGTTGACTGCTGTGATGGTTGCCGCGGGAGACCGAGTTGAACAGGGCCAGGATGTGGCCATTATCGAAGCGATGAAGATGGAAAATGTCCTTCATGCGGGCATGTCTGGCATAGTAGAGGACATAAAGGCCGCCACAGGGGCCAATTTGAATGTTGATGAGGTTATCTTGACCATCATTCCGGATGACTAAGATATGACGGGGCCAGCAACACGGCGTGGGAGAGGCACAAGCAGACGGTCAGCCGCGCTAAAACAGCTGTCAGCCCTCACCTTTGATCTTCATACCGACCAGCCCCACCTTGACCTTGGCCCTCAAGGCACACGTATCCTGAAAGAGCTGATTGCTGCCGCAAATGCCGGCCTATGGGTTAGTGTCGTTATTCTTGCAGCAACTTTGGTGGATGTTTGTATGCATGAGTCTGCCCAATTTGATGGCATGTCTTTTGCGGGTGGAAATGGGGGTGAAGACAGTGCAAATGATATTCAGGATGAGGTATTTGGCCTGTCTTATCTGACAGCTACGGAGCGGCGCCAACTAGACATTCTGCGCGCCCGACGCAATGCGTTAGTGCATTATAAAGGTCCAGTTGCGGGTGTTTCTGGTTCGGGAGATGATGGGGCTGCACTAGCCGCCGCCGCTGAACACGCGCTTTTGGCGATCATACCGATTTTGGAAAATCTAGAACGCTGGGGGTGATGGGGTCACTTATTCCCGCCCCATCTCTGCGCCTATGCCGAACCATTTTGGGAAACAGTCTTTTACCGCCATTTCCAGTTCCGTCTCTGTGATTATCAAGCCAAGATCAGCAAGGCTAGTCACACCACCTGACTTTGCGCTGTCGTTCCCCACCCCATCAATTGGACCATCACCAGTATAGCCCTTGCTCACGCCACAGGGGATAATGCCGTCATACTGGGTCAAATCCGGCTCATGGTTCAGGGCGACTCCATGCATCGTCACCCATTTTGAGATGCGCACGCCTACCGCTAAAATTTTGTCCATCTGTTCTGGTAGGCCAATATCACCTCGGCAGACCCAGATGCCGGGTAAGCCGTTGCGCCGTACACCCGTTACCCCAAAGCATGCAAGAACATCTAGCATCCAGCCTTCTAAAGCATAGATATAGGCGCGTACATCCCGCCGACGGGCATTAAGGTCGAGCACCGGCCAAATCACTAGCTGACCAGGTCCATGCCAGGTCCATTGCCCGCCACGCCCACTTCGATAGGTCGGGATGCCAGCCGGGTTAATCAAATCTTCCTCTCGCGCAGAGGTGCCAGCGGTATAGATAGACTTATGCTGGGTGATAAATACAGCTTCAGAGGCCTCACCTGAGGCTACGGCTTTAGCATGGGCGAGCATTCGCAAAATCGCCTTTTCGTATAAAGATGGCGCGGCAATCCAATGCCAGTTGGGAGAAGTTGGAGGAGTATGTTTCATGCACGCCAGACTACCATAATTACCAGCTTATGTCTTGTCAGGTGGAGAAATTCATGGGATAAAAACAATGAGATAAAGTAATTTTGCGGCTGTGGCGGAACTGGTAGACGCGCAGCGTTGAGGTCGCTGTGGGGCTAATACCCCGTGGAAGTTCGAGTCTTCTCAGCCGCACCATTCCCTTGCTCACTGTGCCCTCGATACCACAGTCAACCCACTGTTATCCCTTGCTTTTCATTGTGTAAGTGTTTGGGCGGTTTTGCAACTAGACAGGCACAAGTTGACGCTTTATTGGTCTGAAATTTGGAAATTATAGAACTGTGAATTAGGACCACTCGTATAGACTAAAGAATAACGTCTTGAGGTTGACTATGCGCAAACTGGCTTCTATTCTTATTACCCTCATTTTTTTCTCGCATGTCGCAGATGCTGCAATTAAATGGAATAACACATCAAGCTCCGGGAACAAAGTACCTTACAAATTTATTGAACTTGAGGGTCATATACCATTAGCAAGAGAACATGAATTATTTCCTACTAAGAGCGATGTACTGCTAACAAACACTAACCAATTTGATTATCCAAATTGTATTGATTCAATAAAGAATAATAGGAGATTATATCCCTATGATTTGAATTCTGTTGTTCAGCTTACCAAGTCTGTAGCAACTCGAAATATAAACGAAGTAATAGATTTTGCCGGCCCACAAGGTGACGATCACGGGATATCCGATAAATTTGGCATGACGATAAACAAAGCCCATATGGCTTGCTTGAAGGGGGAGTTGGCCGGATGTACTTCGATATGGACTGCGATGAATATATTGTCCAAGGCTTCTGCATTCACAGAAAATACTAAAGCCGGAAACACTCCTGAGACATTTTTTCAGACTAACGCTAGATTTTTGAAACCACTTTTGGCTGCCTACTCTACAGCTTCTCAAAGGCTTGGGCGGCATAAAAAAGATGAAGTTTTCAAAACATGGATGAAAGACGCAATCTTCCAAAACACATATAATCCGTATGCGGAAAAAGGTTCACGAGACAGAGATCTGTTTCGAGAGAGAGTTGCGCGGGCGACTGGACCAAAATACAGTAATAGCGGCATAGACCCAGCACAAAACCATAGTTTGCATTCTGGCCTAATTGCGATGATGTACGGTGTATTGTGGGGAGACCCACACATGTATCATGTTGGCTTAGACGGATTTGTTATCACATTGAGTTCTGTCGACAATAAAGGTGCACTTCCTCTCGAAGCGATACGAGGGGGCTCTGGACTTTACTACTCTGGAGCGACTCTGCATACACTTCTCCAAATATATGAAATTGCAAAGAATCAGGGACACGATTTAAATAAAGTTTATCCAATTAGTACAAATATTCACGCAGCGGCTTCATTCCTTTTAGATGTTGTTGAAAATGAAAAGTTGATACTGAAATATTCCAAGGTAAACAAAAATAACAGTATGTGCAGCTCATACAAGAAACAGTGTTTTCACGACAATAACCGAGATACAGCTTTTGGTTGGGTGACGATTTATTTAGAGAATTTTCCTGCGCATGAAAATTCAAAGCGTATAATTAGTTTCTATGAAGAACTTAAGTCCAAAAAGCCAATAGACGAAAAAAGAAAGGCCAATCTTAACGCTGTAATCAAAGCAAATTTTAATCATGAAGTTTTTCGTCATCATCTTACTTATCCAACAAAATACGACAAAAAAGACAGTTATGATTTTGAGATGTTTCCAAATGATACCAATTGGAATATTGGCTCGCCTAGATGTTTATATGACGGGGTATCAAAGTAGGGAAACAAGCCTCCTCAACCACTCCCTTTTCAGACTCAAGGGATATCCTTCTCTATAGGCCTACCCCACACCAGAGGTACTCCAACCTCTCATCTGGTCTATCACACGTCTGACGGATACTGAACGGCTCTCAGGCGGCCTCTGAGGGAGTGTATAACTAGAAATAAAGCAATAGATGGCGTAGTCGACTTATCTTTCTTACAATCAGAGAATGAACTGCCTAGACTTCAACTTTTTCGGGAGATAAGGGATGAATGTGTTCTTTCATGGGACGATCGAAGCGGGCTTTGACGTCCTAGAGGCAAAAATTCAAAAAGATATGGTTGGGCCTATGAGTGCTTGGATCTCTGAGTACCTTCTGGCTGACCTAGGTAGTGTTGAGGTGATGTGCGCCATGAACTGCACCAACATGGAAGAGATTAGTAAGTTCATGAGCAGTCCTGAGGAGATGCAATGGGATAAAGATAACGGCGCTGCTTACAACGCCTGCTTTATGGAAGAGATGCAAGGCTAATTGTGTAGATTTAAAAAAGCCCCACTGTCGAACCAGCGAAGCATGACGTTTGCAGTTTGACAGGAGCGTGGTATCTTGTGCCACCAAAATGCAGAACCTCAAAATTTCGTCCTCGTTAACGGCACGGTGTCACGTTTTTTTATTCATTCATGTTCGCCGCCAGGCTCTCTTGCAAACTGAACGAAACTATTGGGGCGATATTGCGCTTCCTTAAAAGAGGCAACTGTGGCAACAATCCTGGCTATGAGTAATGCATAAGCTGCTGCGCTAATTCCAAACTCAGTCATAGCCTCAATGCTCATAGAAAAGATTATACACCACATCCACACAAGAAACTGCTTCACTAAGTGTCGTGTTCGCAAATTAACGATGTGCCGAAGTGAGTTAACTCTGTGGTCTATGACCACGTTCCATATATTTATGATTGTTTATAGTCTTTGTTGGAAAATGGATTGGTTGAAGAGGGTTGGCTAATAAATCTGTTAGCCAGAAAGTTCCGTATACCAAATAAATATTGGAGCAGCAAATTGGAACAATTTAGCAACCTAATGCTTAAATCAAGATACTTAATATTACCGTTTTGTTTAATTCTTGTTTTGGGCATTGTCTTGTTGTTGATTCAAGCTTCCTTGAAGTTGATCCATTTATTTTTAAGCATCAGTGAAACCTCTAGCACAGAAGTGTTAATCAGCTTATTTGGAATAATAGATATAGCGTTATTAGCTAACATTCTTCTTCTCATTGCTTTATCAGGTTACGATTCTTTTATCTCAAGATTAAACGGGTCAGATAAGAATATTTTGGCTTTAGATGCGCTGGACGGCCTTACACTAGCAAAGGTCAAATTAAAACTGCTGGGAAGTATGATTGTAATATCTGCGATTGGATTGTTATCTACTTTTTTAAGCGCCGATTTCAATGCTGACTTTAATCAAACAGCCTACCTGCAAGTAGCAATTCATTTGGTATTATCAATTTCAGCCGTATTATTGGCTTTCTCAGATAAATTAGATAAATCTTAAATTTCCCCATTTGTATCACCCCTGAATAATTAACAGTCTAAACACGATGGATTCCTTGAGGTGCCGGGAGGAAATGGTGTGGTAAAGAAGCGTTTACGCCACCGTGTTAGCTTGTATTTCCGAAGGTTTCAGCCAAGTTGTTAGCGGCTTGGCAACCTAGAATGTATCCCAAATTGAAATACCTTGGTTGCCCCAGCAAGATCGCTTAGAACCTTCCCGCAAACGTGAAATGGTTTTCTTGCTATATATCCATTGGAGTGCCTAAGGGGTATGCAGGGGCAACCTGGGGCACTGGGGTATTTAAGGGCTGCCCAATAGGTTTAGCCCTGCAGGGTAACCTATACAGGTAATTGGTAGGTTCGTAGGGTTAATCTCAAATGTACTCTTAATGGAAGAGAGCGAGCTTTTTGGAAATACCACCCTTGCTTCTCTAAATATTCATCAAACATCTGGTTCCTATATCGAAAACCCAGCTCTTTTATCCCTCCGATAATTCGGTTAGTCCCACTTTAAATTGTACATTGCCTCGTTGCGTCTCAGAAAAGGTGGAGTGAATGGAGAGTTGTAAGTCGCTTTAACAGGAGGTCCAACTGCGAGCAAGCCGTCTTTGTAGATGGCAGATGCTAATTTTTGATGATGTCTGATAAAGTTGCTGTCAGAGTCAAAGCCTGAATATGAAATGACAGCAAAATACTCTTCTGGTAGATCAATTATCCGAACTCGTTTATCAGTTGGCTTTGGTGCGTTCTGCTTCGAATACTCACTTGGTAAGAAAAATCTCATTACGATGTTGCCATTGTTTGCTGATCGAGTGACCGGCGCTGTTATGTAAATTTTTTTAGATTGAGTGACTGGGACAGTCATTTGGAGTTCTAGGGTGTCTTTGTTTGCCCCTGATATGTAATTATACAGAACTCTAAAGCCGCCATTTTCTTCACCATAAGTTACTTCTGCTACTGTTCTTTTCTCATATCGCCTGACCTCATAGACATCAGTCTTTTTGATGATTGTGAAGTTAGGTTCTTCATAAGACATGGCTGGCAAAGATACAGTTATGAAAGAAAAAAGGGCGAGTAAAATAAAGCCGCTTTTAGTTTGAGTGCTTCGCTTGAATATATCGTTTAACACGCAATCCTCATCGTTATTAGTGTAAAGTAATTTAAACATTGAGAGTGCTATTTCAATTAACCTATGGACCAGGTTTTAGGTTGAAGCAAATACGAAGCCTATCTGAATGTTTTTGAGAAATGATTTCCGTGCCTCTCTCAGCGCCTCTTTTGTTGGCCATGTGAATGTGCTTACTTTCAGATATTTGCGTTTAATCTGATGATGCTGTTTAGAGGCTTTGTCATTGAACGGGTCAATCCAAAGAATCTTTCTTGGTTCAAAATTTGGATTAGCGTCTGCGATGTCCACATAGCTTCCATCAAAGATAACTATTTCTTTGGCTTCCCATTCTAGATGAGCGAGTATCTTATTTTCAGATTCAAAAAATCTAGGCTGAATTTTTATCATTTTTTCTCTATAAGTTTTAATAAAGGCTTAAAAGAATTGAACTATAACGCAGGTTTTATCATGCTTGTTTGGGTTTGAGTGAGTCAGCCAAAAATGATTAACTAATAAGTATTAATAAAGGTACACCCTGATACTTCTATATCATACTGCGGTGTATGAAGTTAGTGTTGTCTACATATAGTATATAAGAGTCATTTATTATCGCCTTATATGAAAACCTCCTATATTTACATTTCTGACCAACAAATAAAATAAAAGATAATTTTTTACTGTTATCATTGTGATATAAGTGTGTTCAGTATAAGGCTTTAGTCCTGTTGATGGAGGGTGTGTGAAATATTATTTGCGAAATGCGCTCCTCACGATAATTTGGTTGCTTTGCAGTTTTCAGGTTGCCCAACTCTGGCTTGATCCTAATATAATCGCACGAAGTAGCCTTATGGAATTGGCTATGATCAGTATTGTAATGGTCGCAATTGCTGCCGCATTTCATTGGGGTACAAAGCGAGTCGTTAAGTTCTGACCTACTTTGCAACAGATACATAGTTTAAAACTAATACACAACTTGCGCAGTTTTGTTTGCCCAGCCTAAAATAAAAGTAAGAGGAAGACTATTTTGGCACGGATGTAATAGATTATGCTGATTTTTGATAAAACCTTCACACAGCAGGAATCAATTCCTGAATATGGTATCGCGAGAGCAGTGGAAATTATGCGATCTGGCCGGTTACACCGCTATAATGTATTAGCAGACGAAACATCGGAAGTCAGTCTTCTTGAAAGTGAATATGCGGCCTATCAAGAAGCGAAGTATTGTGTGGCAACGGCATCAGGCGGGCAGGCCATTCAGCTAGGTTTGCGGGTATGCGGTGTGCGTCCTGGCGATAAAGTTCTGACAAATGCTTATACGCTGGCACCTGTGCCAGGAGCTATTCATAATCTCGGGGCAGAGCCGGTTTTGGTCGAAATTACAAATGATTATCATATTGATCTGAAGCACTTGGACGAAATGGCCCGCCGTTCTGAGGCAAAAGTTCTTTTGCTGTCTCATATGCGTGGGCATATTGCCGATATGAATTCACTGGCAAAGATCATAGAGAAATATAAGTTGAAACTAATTGAAGATTGCGCACATACCATGGGAGCAAAATGGGGGGGAATCCGCTCAGGAAATTTCGGTCATGTTGCCGCGTTCTCAACACAGACTTATAAACATATGAATTCAGGTGAGGGTGGCTTTTTAACAACAGATGATGATGATATGGCTGCCCGCGCTATTATTCATTCTGGTTCTTATATGCTCTATGAACGTCATGGCACCTTGCCGCCACAAGAGGCCTTTGAACATATTAAGCTGGATACAGCAAATTATTCCTGCCGGATGGATAATATTCGAGCTGCACTCGTTCGTGCACAGCTTCCGCATTTAGATGACAATATTGCCAGGTGGAACCAGCTATATGATAGGTTGTATGTGCACCTGTCTGCAGCAGCAGGTATTGATATCCCAGCACGCCGTCAGGCTGAATTCTATGTAGGCTCCTCTATACAGTTTCGCACAACAGAATTATCCAAAGCTGAGATCCCATCTTTTGTAAAGAGATGTGCCAAACGTGGAGTTGAGCTGAAATGGTTTGGGGCTGATGCTCCCACTGCCTTTACGAGCCGCTATGACAGCTGGGCCTATCTGGGCGACATTCCGCATCTGCCGGCAACTCATGCCGCTTTGGATAAAACAATCGATATGAGGATCCCGCTGACCTTTGACAGTGAAGATTGCGATATAATTGCCAGTATAATTACTGAAGAAGTTAAATCTGTTGCCTGACGGCTATATATTGCTGTCAATAATCATTTATTCTGAATGGTAATTAATTTTAACAAGGCTGGTATGTTTGCTTTTGATTTTCTTTAATATACTGGCATCTAATTTTTAGTTTAGAGGATGACATATGACTTATTTCGCGGCAGGGCTTTTCTGTGTGGTTTGGGGTGCAATAATCGCGTCAACGGGACAGCCACTAATTTTTATTGATGCGGTAAGTCTTTTAGCGGTAAGCGCAGGTGCAGCGTGTTTTGCGCTGGTAGCGGAAGAGGGACATCGCTTGATCCGATTTGGGCGAGGCGCGCTGCTGACAGGATGGGTGGCCTTTTTCGTTGGTCTTGTGCTGATAGCAAACGGCTTTTCCCCTGCTGAACTCAGCTTCTTAGGGAAACAGATGGCCGTATTGTTTTTAGGGCCTTTGTATGGATTTTGTCTATTCGCCATTACAAAGCTGCTATCTCCCTAAAGCATTTACAGCTTGAAAGGATAAACAAATGTCAATTGTAATCGGTTTCAAATTTCTGCATTACCTAGCTTGAATTTTGGCCGGCGGCCTCGTTGTTGCGAATGGATTGCTGGCAAAGGCGCATCAGATGGCTGGCCAGCTCCCGGCACTACCTGTTCAGCAGACGATGATAAAACTGGCGCGTTTGGGTTTAATTGCAGTTATCCTCCTATGGGTTTTTAGCATTAGACTTGGTTACTTGATTTATGTTGGGCTAGCAATAGGTTGGGCCTTCCATCTGCAGCTGCTTGGTGCAACAACTCTATTGGGTTCAATATCATTTTTGAATGTTCATTTTACCTTAACCAGAAAAGTCGGTGCACCACCTAACCCATCCGTAATGAAAATTATCCCCGTTATATCACGTGGCACCCTGGTCCTGGTTTTACTTGGTAGCGCCATTATAATGACAGGCTAGGTTAAGTATTTGCACTAAAAGCATCCAGTATTGGGCAATCTGGACGGCTGTCGCCATGACAGGTTGAAGCCAAATATGCAAGCTTATCACGCAATCTTGTTAATTCGGCCAGCCTGTCTTCAATATCTGAAATTTTTTGTATAGTTAGTGCCTTTACCGATTCAGATGACCTGTTTTCATCTTCATACAAGGATAATAGTTCGCGGCATTCCTTTATGCTGAAATTAAATCGTCTAGCACTACCAACAAATTGCAGCTTTGCTACATCACGCTCAGAATAATCTCGATAGCCGGTTTGCGGGTTCTGATAAGGGCTTACTATGCCGATTGTGTCGTAATAGCGGACTGTTTTGACTGTTAGGCCAGCTTTTGTGGCGGCTGCGCTAATATTCATATTTCTCCTTTACCTTCCCCTTACTAGAGAGTTTATCAATTTTATCTCAAGGAGTTTATCGATGGCAACATTGGCAAAAAATTTTGATATTAACTGGAAATGCTTTCATACTTGGCAACGAGCATCTTATAACACATTTTGGTGTTTGTTTGGGTGTTCAATAGGTGATTTCGGGACGATTGCTTTTTTTCAGTTTACTCAAATGCAATTTCCAGTTTTTGGTATCATGACGCTTGCTATTTTAAATGGCGTTTTGACTTCTATTCTCCTTGAAACATTGATTTTGGTCCGTCAGATGGCGCTCAATTTAGCCTTCAAGACAGCAATTGGGATGTCATTGATTTCGATGATTGCAATGGAAGCAGCTATGAATATAACTGATGTGGTTTTAACAGGGGGGGCAATTTTAACGTGGTGGGTGATTCCAATCATGCTGTTTGCTGGTTTTGTCACTCCGCTCCCTTACAACTATTGGCGGCTAAAAGCACTTGGAAAGGCGTGTCATTGAGATGCAAAAATTTTTGTCTTTATTCTTAAATCCAGAATTGCCTTTGTCATTTGCTAACGGCGCGTTCAGTGGAGCAAAAGAAATTGTAAAGAAACATTTAATTAATTTCAAAACCTTTAGGATTCCGAGGATAATTGCAGCAGCTAAAGTAAGTATTTTGCTGTTAATGCCTGTAACAGCAAATTCTCACTCTCCTCTCATTTCATCTAATCCGCAAGATGGCGAAATATTCCATGAGGCACCAACCGAAATTGTCATGGTTTTTAAATCAGCTGCAAAACTCATTAAAGTCAATTTAACAAAATTATCCGTTGAACAAAGCAAAAGCCTTTTAGGGGGGCTTTTTGGAACTGATAGCGGCGAACAAGTCTTTTTAGACACGACCTTTCTTATGAAAATTAAAGTACGTCATGTGATACCCCTGCCTCAATTGAGGAAAGGTGATTATTCACTTGTTTGGCGCGCAATGGGAGAGGATGGCCATGTGATTAAAGGCGAACTTAACTTTAAGATACTGGATGGTTGATATGGATGTATGGACTGTAATCAACCCTGTCCTAACATCAATGTTTTATGCAGCAACCTTTGGGAGTGTAGGTAGCTTCTTATTTTGTCTTCACTTTAGGGAGTTGCTAACAGAGCAGCAGCGATTTTATTGTCACTATCTTTCACGGAAAAGCACATTTGTTGGGGCAATTGTATCTTTACTATTAATCTTATCAGTCGCTGGCAATTTTGGGGGACACATCTTAAGCGCTACAGATTTGTTAATGTTGCAACTTGCTGTAGAATCAAAGTCTGGTATTGGGCATTTAACAGCGTTTTTAGGATTCGCTATTATGATAATAGCGCATAAATTGAGGACTAAAGCTCGCGAAATTGTATTAATTTTTGCGTCTTTAATTTTATTTTTTTCATTTACCATAGCTGGGCACTCTCTGTTGGGAGGAGTGTTTACAAAATTACTCTTGATTATACATTTATTTTGCGTCGCTTTCTGGCTTGGCTCATTACTCCCATTTCGTTGGATATGTCTACAAGCTGACACAACCAATTTAAGTGAATTGGCACGTCGCTTTGGCGTGATCGCAACGATCTATGTGGGTGTATTAATAAGTGCAGGATTGACCTACGCTTATGCGCTGCTTGAGGACTTCTCTCTGATTTTCACGTCAAACTACGGTAATACGCTACTCGTAAAAATTGGGTTGGTTGGTTTATTAATGTCACTAGCTGCATTTAACAAATTCAGGCTAGTACCATCACTAGAAGACAACTTTACGCAGGGAGTGAAAAAATTTAAGTCGTCTGTTCAAATTGAGATTTTCCTGGCCATTTTAATTCTTTTCACATCAAGTCTACTCACTACATCAATAACGCTTCCAACGACATGATGTTAGTTATATGGAAAACTATGTGTCCTTATTTTTGTTTTTTCGTAAAATTTCCTGTTATTATTTGTTTGAAAGTAGGACTGTTATGGCTCGGCTTTCCCATCATCTTTCAAAAATGTAATCATCGAAGCTAGGGACAATGAGTGGGTACTTTACATTTCAGAGTGAAGATTTGGTTCTTTCTAAATTTATCGCTATAGGCATTACTCATGCCTTACTGAGTTTTATTGTTATCGAAGGAAGTTTGCGTCAAAAGCGTGCACGTGCGCTATTTATACCTATAGATTTTATGGAACGCCTGCTGCCTTCATTTGCCCACCGGCTGGGCGTTGGTGCTGTTCTAGGAACGTTTATTACAGTGTTGTCGTCACTGGGTGTGGCGCAATTAGGGCCGCAAACGCTTCTGATCATTAATGCTGCATTCCTTACTCTTTGGTATGTGGAGTGTGCAATATTATTGGCTTTTGGTTTTTTTGCGAGACTGTTTGGTGATGAGCTGCCTTTTGAAATTAGACTTTTTGTCAGCTTTATTGTCATGGTGAATGCAGGTTACTTTACATTGATGTTTTTGATCTCGCTATTACGGGCCCCATCATTCATCTAGTCTGTAATCCTTGTGTTAAGGAATGGAAAATAAATGGACAACAATTCAACAACCTGTGAGATAATTTCTGCATCTGAACGTGCATCAGAATTGAGAAAATCATTTATTTGCGTAAGTGACAACTTACATCAAGCGATGACAGAATCACCTTTAGCTATATTCATCTATGTCATCGTAGTTTTTTTCATAATGTTTCTGGTGCAACGTGCAGCAAGTCCAGGCACAAGTACTCTGAACGAAACGAAAATTAGAAACAAACAGGAAGAAAAACCGAACAATAAGCGCTGACCACTTAGTCTTTGTTTGTCATTTAGTGCGAAAGTAAAGGAATCTGACTTAAGCGTTCTTTCTGTCTCTTTTAATCAACTTCTAAAAATTCAAAGAAATGTCACGGTGTGCAGACCGGCATCGCGCTATCTGTGGTACCAGGTAGTCTGGCAGGCGATCTTGCGACCGTAAGCCAATCGTCATGCGAACATCTTTCTCAAAGGACTGCAGTACAGGAAGCACAGCAGGTACAGCTACCTTTCGCCAGGCAATTTCTTCGTCAAGCTGGATAAGCGCTTTATCTAAGTGTTCCATGCCTTTTTGGACCTTTTCTTTTTTCAGCGAACGGCGGGCCTTGCCAACCAGTGATTTTACCGCGTTGACGCCGGCGATATCACTGAACAGCGCGCCAGTTTCTGCCTTGATTAGTTCTGAGGCCTCCTTTGGATTCATGCCAGTAACCTTATCACGAAGTGCGATAAGTTCTGGCTTGATACGCTCAAAATCAGGACCAGACCGAATGATAGCCATAGCATCAACCACACCATTAAAGCCATCATCCATGCCACGTCTGTAAGTGCGCTGCGCTTTAGTAAGTACCTTTACCTTTGCCTGATAAGCTTTTTCAACCTTATCCCAGTTTGCCGGTATCCTAGAAAGAAAGCCTTCCTTCTTGTCCGTGAGAACAGCCACCTTTGCATCAATAGATTGATGTTCGTCAATGTCATCTGTGGTCTGGCGCATAGATTTCAGGCGCTTCAAGCGGTTGTCAATTTTACGCACTTCACGCTCGATTTCACGAACTGGTGTGTGAAGAGCGGCATAATTTTCTTTTGCAAGCCGAAGGTCGTCTTTTGCATCAGCAACAGCATCCAGATTTGTATAAAGACCCGATGCCGATTTTCTTGCATTCTCTATGCTGCCTTTGAGCTTTTTTGGTAAGCTCGACAGATCAGCTGTTTGTAAACCGGATAGAGCAGCTGCAATTTCTGTTCGCTGTTCAGCAAACGCTGTTGCCAGATGGTTTTCGACGCAATAGGTTAGTCGCGGGTTCATTGGCGGTGGTGCATTGTAAGAGGATAGGTAAAATCGGTTAGGCAGATAGTTCACCAGTGATGGGAATGCGCCTACAATACCTAGGGCAATCAGTTGCAGTATAATAAACGGAACAACACCCTTATAAATTGATATTGTCTTAATCGCTTTTGAAGCGACACCGCGAAGGTAGAATAGCGCAAAGCCGAAAGGCGGCGTTAAGAAACTTGTCTGGATATTCACACCAATCATCACACCCAGCCAAACAGCTGTGATGTTTGCACTTGGGTCTGCCAACAGAATGGGCGCAACAATAGGCACAACCACAACTGCAATTTCAATGAAGTCGAGGAAAAATCCTAAGATAAACATTACTGCCATGACTACGATGAATTGTGACCAAAATCCACCAGGGAGGCTCTGGAGGAAGTCTCGAACATATTCCTCACCGCCAAAGCCACGAAAAGCTGCTGTCAACATGGCGGCACCAAGCAGGATGATAAATACCATTGAAGTTGTTTTTGCGGTCTCTATCATGACCTCATTCAGTGTATTTTCAACTTTGAATGTTCGCCATGTTGACCAGGCGATGGACACCACCATGATCATTGAGGCAATAATGGCCAGAGTGACAGGAATATAAGCTTGTGTAACAGCGATATTTTTTACATTCAGGTCAAAATTTGAGACAAGGAAAAAGATGAAAAAGATAGAGCCGATGGCAGTTAAAGCAGGGTAGATTGCTCCTTTTTTCCCTTCATACAACTTATAGCCAGCCATAATTGTTGCCCCGATGGCGCCAATCGCGCCAGCTTGGTTCACTGTAGCCACACCCATGATGATCGAGCCAAGGACAAGGAAAATCAAAACTAACGGCGGCACCAGTGACACCAGTACCTTATAAAAGAATTGCCGGGTGAAACCATCTGGATTGGGGACAGCAGGGGCCAGCTTTGGCCGGATCACAGCAGTTGCGAGAATATAGGCGAAATAAACTAAAACCAGAACGATTCCAGGTAGAAAGGCACCAAGAAACATATTGCCAGCGGAAGTGGAGGTCACGTCAAATGCGGATGGCATGGTGAATTCACCAGTCGCATTTTTATACAGAGCCTGCCGCATGGCGGATGCCTGGTCTGAGGCTGACCCTAGCTGGTCGGCTAAGATAATCAAAACAATTGAGGGCGGTATAATCTGCCCCAATGTGCCCGACGCACAAATCGTTCCAGTTGCTAGTGAGGGAGAATAATTATTCCGCATCATTGAGGGTAGAGAAATAAGTCCCATGGCAACAACTGTTGCGCCAACAATTCCAGTAGTCGCGGCTAGGAGCGCGCCCACGAACACAACAGAAATACCAAGGCCGCCAGGCACAGGTCCAAAAAGTCCGGCCATTGTCATCAGGAGATCTTCAGCGATACGAGAACGTTGAAGCATAATGCCCATAAAAATAAACAGCGGGATTGCAATTAGAGTGTCACGTTCAAAATCATAGTATATGGCTCGGAAATTCATAATCCCAGCAGACAGCCATTCGATTGGGCCATCTTGATGAAAAAATGCTTTGGCATCACCAAATAACAACAATCCAGTGATTGCTGCTAAACCAATTGATAAAATTGCAGAACCGGGAAGTGCAAAGGCAACAGGAAAACCAAAACCCAGCGCAGCCATCATCAACAAGAATAACAAAAGAAGAAAGTAAAGTTCCATAACTACGCAACCTTCGCAGATGCAGGTTTAGATTTTTCACCCGTTTTCTCGAGCTTGTTCAACTCGTCAATCATGAAATTTGCAAATTGAAAAAGCATTGCCAGAGCGAAAACTATTAAAAATCCTGACATCAGATATTTGACATACATTCCGAAACCCTGCTGGGTGACTTCAAAATTGAGTAAAGCCAAATTAAATGGGGAGGATTCGTTCCACAAACCTCTAGTTAGAGTAATCCAGCAAAGCGGCAGACCTAAGATTAGCGAACCGTATATATTGACGAGTGACTTCAGCCGATCTGAGAAACCCGCATAAAGTACATCAACCCTGACATGACCATCGTTAATGAGTGTGTAGGCGCTAGCGAATAGAAAAAGGGCTGCGTACCAAAATCGGACAAGGTCACCCATGAAAGCCTGCTCATATGAGAAGATGAAGCGCGTAATTACGATAAGTAGCTCACCAAATACTATAAGACTGGCCAGCCAGATAAAATCAATTCCACGCCGAAGTGAGCCAATAATGATCCCAATCAGCATCAGCGGCAAGTGAACATAAATGCCACGAAATGCAGGTTTACCAAGAGATAAAGCAAGCTCTTCTCCTACAATACCCGGTAATAAGTTTTCGATTCTTACAAAGGATATAGCGGCATCTGCGATGCCAATCAGCATAACGGACCAGAAAGCAGAAGCCACAATCAGTTCTGCTCCAAAATTCATACCAGTTGAAACTCTTTTTCCTTCGTGAACTTTCTTGATAATCAGAACAGGCATGGCTAAAGCCGCAACATATAACAGGCTCTGCAGTGCTCCTAGGGTAACTTTAAGGAAAGAATAATCTCGCTTTGGAAAATCAAAATTAGCGCCAAAATGATTTAAAAATCCGTAAAGGCCTGGGAGCTCATAAATATAAGTCAAAAAATTATTTAAAACGAATGCGGCGCCGGCGAGGGCACTAGCAATCGCGATGTAATGCATTGCATCGTTCAAGTATTTTTGATTAATCATATAAAAGCTCA
>PBLM01000055.1 GCA_002721775.1 Rhodospirillaceae bacterium
ATAGCAGGACGTTTCCCACCTAGATGGGCGCCGGCGCATAAACCAATACCTTCGTCCTCACGATTTGCTGGTATATGATATATATCCGGCGCTTCGTCTATTTTTTCTATCACGCCTGCAAGTTGCTTGCAGGGCACTGTGGTGACGAAATCAACCTCATTTTTCACAAGCGCGTCTAGTATGACGTCATTGACCGACATCTGCTATCTCCTTACTTTTTCTTAATACTGCCGCTGAAAAGCTATTGGCCAATAAATATCACGGCTAATACCGGCACCTTTCGCGATATCATACAGATAAACTGAAAACAGAAAAGTAATTTTGATGAGATTCGATCCACAGTTGCAATATGTCATTTGCGCGTTAGGCTGTAAATCGCACCCAAAGGAAATGTTTATGACTACAAAAACACCCTTCTCACTATCAGGAAAAATCGCCGTTATCACAGGTTTTGGCAGTCCCAAAGACGCTCTGAGCAATGGTGGTGCCATTTCACGCCTATTTGCCCAGCAGTGCGCTGTCATTGAGGGCCTCGATATTTCAGCGGAGGATGCACAGAACACGGTTAATGCCATCACCGCGGCGAAGGGACAGGCTTTTTTCACATCTGGCAACGCTACAGTTGAGGCAGATATTAACAGCTGGATATTATCAGTTTTGCAGCGGCATGGCCGGATTGACATTCTAATCAACAATGTCGGCCAGTCCGAACGGCTTGCCCCTGAAGATGCAGACACAGACATTTGGCGCGCCCAGCTGGCTCTAAATCTTGACAGTGCGTTTTATTGCACGCGGGCTGTGCTGCCTACCATGATTAATGCTGGTGCTGGCGCTATTGTAAATATTTCATCTGTTGCAGGTATTCGCCACCTGGGCAAACCGCAGATTGGTTATAACGCTGCAAAAGCGGCTCTACAGCAGTACACGAAGACATCTGCCGCCTTACATGCAAAACATGGCATCCGCATGAATTGTGTCCTGCCTGGACTCATGAACACCCCAATGGTCAAACGAATGGCTCAGAAATATGCCGCCGGCGATTATGAAGGCTATGTTGCCAAACGCCATAAGCAGGTGCCTATGGGCCATATGGGCGCACCAGAAGATGTTGCGCATGCCGCCCTTTATTTAGCCTCTGACGAGGCTGCTTATGTGACAGGCGCAGATCTTGTCGTGGATGGAGGCATCACAGCGATGATCCCGGAATAAGGGTTTGTAATCCACGCTTAGGATTAGAAAGGTTGTATAATGAAATATTATCATATTTACGGCAGGCCCTTTGCCGGGTCACTTATCGCGGAATTTCTATTCACAGCCGCAGACTGCAACTATACTATCAGTTTCCCGGATGAGGCGGAGCGGCAGAGCACTGAATTTCTCACAAAGAGCCCAACTGGACGCATTCCTGTTCTAGTTTGCCCTGAGGGACATTGCTTGTTTGAATCACTTGCCATTGTCCATCATATCACCGAACGGTTTGACGGGCTTGCGCCAACATCTGCTGGTGCAGACAGAGACCGATATTTGAGCCTGATTTCACTTCTGGCAACAACTGTTTATCCTGCTTATCACCGGCAACATCACACTCGCTATTACGGGTTTGAGGATGATTCTGACGGCATTAAAGCCAAAGCAAGAGAAATGAATGATACCCTATTCGATTATCTGGAAGACCAACTTTCTCCTTATTTGCTGGGTCAGGATGTTTGTGCGGCTGATTTCTACCTGTATATGCTGACTAGATGGGAGCCACAAAAGGATCAGATGCGGGCAAGTAGGCCAAAACTGGCAGCTTTTTGCGATCAGATGCGCGGCCAAAATGTGGTTGAGACCGTGCTGGCAAAACAGCCGCGTAAAAAGTAACAATTTGACAAACATCAGGCGGTGTAACCTTATATCAGCTGATCAGGCTTGAATCCTTATCAACTTGGGCTATCATCGCTGTTATGCACACCTCATCTTTTTCTGCATCATCAGTTCATGACAGCCCCTATTCTTGGTTCAGACTGACTGTCACTCTCATCATTGCTATATTTGCTAATACGGGCATGTGGGCCGTGATTACGATTATGCCTCACCTGGAAACAGATTTTGAGACGGCAAGATCTGTCACCTCCCTGCCTTTTACCTTAAATATGATCGGCTTTGCCGTTGGTAATCTAGTCATCGGCCGCATCATTGACAGATTTGGTGTGATTATTTCAGTCATTGCAGCGGCTGTGGCCAGTGCCATCGCCTATTATCTAGCAAGCCAAACAGAGAGTTTTCAAATGCTGACGGCCTTTCATCTACTGCTGGGGTTCGGCACTGCAGCAGGTTTTGGTCCGCTGATTTCTGATATATCACACTGGTTTCTAAAACATCGTGGTATTGCTGTTGCACTGATTGCTAGTGGGAATTATCTAGCAGGCGGATTGTGGCCATTATTTTTGTCAGATATCCTCCTCGAACAGGGTTGGCGGGATGCCTACCAGATACTGGCTGCTCTGACCTTGATTGTGATTGTCCCTCTCGCCTTGTTGCTGCGACGCAGCTTGCCTAACGCCGCGCATCAACAAGCATCTGCTCTTGCTTCAGCCAACAGCGCAAAAATCAACCTATCGACACGCCCCTTTCTCTTATTATTGGGGGTAGCTGGTATTTCCTGCTGTGTAGCAATGTCAATGCCACAGGTGCATATTGTATCTTACTGTGTAGGGTTGGGATATGGTCCTACTGTTGGCGTGCAGATGCTGTCCGTGATGTTGTTGGGCGGCGTGGTTAGCCGCATTGTTTCAGGCCTAATTGCAGATAGGCTTGGTGGCATAAAAACCGTGCTTTTGGGAGCATCTTTGCAATGTATAGCGCTGGTGATGTATTTGCCTTTTGACGGCATGATATCACTTTATGCAGTCAGTCTTGTCTTTGGACTTTCACAAGGCGGCATTGTGCCAGGCTATGCCGTTGTTGTGCGTGAATATCTTCCACCGCGTGAAGCTGGTGAACAAGTCGGTTTTGTTATTATGATGACGATATTAGGGATGGCTATTGGCGGCTGGATGTCTGGTTGGATTTATGACCTCACAGGTTCTTATCAACTGGCTTTTGTGAATGGGATTGCCTGGAATTTGCTAACCATACTAATTATCGCCGGGCTGTTCTTACGCACGCTTCCACCGGCAAAGCTCAGACAATGTGAACCAGCCATGAAATAGGTGCTTCCGCCTTTAAAGGATTGCAGGCAAGCTATCCGCGCAGCCAGGTTTTTATTTACTGCATGTTTTAGTATCTTTAAAACTAACGCGAAATAGTTCTTGTAGAGCAGAACACGAAAGCAATGCAGTTAAATAGAAAGACAAGCGCCATGGTCTCAACCCCTAAAAGTTATTATCCTGTGCCCTTGCCCGCCCGTTATCGTCTTCCCCCTAAAAAAGCGCAGGCAGAGGCTAATAACTTCTTAGAAAAAATGTCAAAACGCCATTCTATCAGGCATTTTTCTGACGTTGATGTTGGTGAAAGCATTATAAGAACGGCAATCAGAACAGCTGCACTTGCCCCTTCAGGTGCAAATCAGCAACCCTGGCATTTTGTAGCTATAAAAAATGCTGAAATAAAACGAAAAATACGATACGCAGCAGAGGCAGAAGAAAAAGCCTTTTACAATGGCGGCGGCGGTAATGAGTGGTTAAAGGCACTTGAGCCTATGGGGACCGGTCCTGACAAGCCGCATATCACAACAGCCCCATGGCTTATTATTGTTTTTGCTCAGCGTTATGGTCTGCGCGATGACGGCACAAAATATAAACACTATTATGTTCATGAAAGTGTGGGCATCGCTTCTGGATTCCTTATTACGGCTCTGCATAATTGCGGCCTTAGCACGCTGATACACACGCCCAACCCAATGTCTTTTCTGAATGACCTGTGCCAAAGGTCCAAAAACGAAAAACCCGTCATGATTATCCCTGTCGGCTATCCGGCGCCGCAAGCCACAGTTCCAAAGGCTTCACTTTACAAGAAAGCTGAACAGGAGATTTTATCGGTGTTCTGAAAACTACAGAACCTTCAATTCACGAAGAACCTTGAATTGACCTAAAGGGAAAATAAATCTTTATTTTGGTATTTTTGGAAAGGATTATCAACAAGTCCAAAATGTTCTCTCAAAACCGTTTCATAAACTGTTCTATAATCAATTTCAAATTCAAGGTTGTTGTTCCTCAATCTGCCTAAATTAGGAACTTCACCAACAAACCCACCTTTTATTTTGCCGCCCATCAGGAAATGTGGGGCAGCCATCCCATGGTCAGTTCCCCTAGAACCGTTCTCAGCAGCTCGTCTGCCAAATTCGGAATATGTCATAATCACAGTATCATTCCATATTCCAATATTTTGGAGCGCTTGAACAGTTTCATAAAGAGACTCATCTAATTCTCTTAGCAAGTCTCTATGCCGCCAAAATTGCTCTGAGTGAGTGTCAAAACTGCCAATAGCAACTTTTAAAACTGGAATATTGACGCCTTTTGATAAGATATTACAGACCTTGCTCAACTGTGCACCCAGATCACCCCGACCAATCGACGAAAATCTATTTGCACCAGATAACTTATTCTGGATTTGTTTTAATTTTTTACTATTTTGCTCGCGTCCCTGCATTAAGTCCGCAAGCAAGCCAAAGGTCTTGGGAACAGGGACTGTCTGGTCACGAGCCTCTAATTCTGCTGCTGCAAAACCAATGGAATTAGGTCCATAAAAACCATCTAATCCACCCCGAAAGACATCACCAGATTGGTCTAGATAAATTGCCTTACCATCCAAATTTCTCTGGTTCTCAATCACATTCAAGGAATCATTTAACCAACCGTTACGACCTTTTGCTTTTCCATCTCCACCGGTTTCCCAAAGTTCAATAGAACGGAAGTGAGATAAAACGGGGTTTGGATAGCCCAAATTTTGAACAATTTTTAACTCACCTGTTTCGTAAATTTTGGCCAATCCTTCCAAACTAAAGTGTAGTCCAACACTTTCATTGATCGTCAAAATATCCTTTTGCGGTATGCCTATCGTTGGTCGCAACTTGTAATAATTTCGATCAGCATAGGGAATAACTGTATTTAAGCCATCATTTGCGCCTTGGAGTTCTACTAATATCAAAAATTTTGAGGTCATTGCTGCATTCAGATAAGACAAAGGCAGCATAGAAAATAGGGTTGTTGCACCGAAAAATGATAGTGATTGTCGCCTTGTGAATTTCATTTTAGTTGGTATCCTTCATGTCCTAGCAATTTTAACGCTTCTGAATTATCCAACTTAACATTCAAGGCGGGTAACAAAAGTTGTGATAAATTTGGGGTTGTTTCAGTAGAAACTAAATCCTTATCATCAAATTGATCTTTCAATTTTTTGCTATAACTGCCAAAAATTCCAGCTAAAGAATGACCTGTTCGAAGGATGGAGCAATTGAATTTTGGTTTTTCTATTTTGGAGCCCTGTGGATTGCTTAACAAAGAAAAGATTTTTATCGGAGGTTCCTTACCGTTTTTGGTATCTATTTTGTCCAATCCAACTTCATCTATACGGTCTCGTAACCAATTTTGCGCATCTACACTTTTTAAAAGGGCGTTAAAAGAATTCAAGTTTTCAAGAGGGATATGCATCGACTGAAGAAGACGCTTAAATAAAAGCCGTTCATCTTTACTCTTTTTTCTGAATTTCTCATGAGGACCCTTTGGAAAAGATGAGGCCCAACCTCTATGACCATCCCAATCACTCACCCAACCATCGTTATAGTTCCTCAGAACAGCTGGATGGCTTGAACCTTGGTTGAACGAGAGGTTATTCATATTCTTCCACCTGTGTTTCTTTTTTGCGTTTTTATCAGTTCCAAATCGCACAGAGATTCCATCCCATCTTTTACCGAGAAATCTAACATTGTAAAACGACACATTTATATCCGCATATTCTCTCGTTGCAAAATCATCTGGAATCCAATTTATAACCATCGTCTCTGCTTGAAATTGCTTTTCGCTGCCCGTCATAAAAAATTTATTTAAATCTTGCAGGTATTTTTGCGATTGTTCGATTGCTCTATCGACCCTTTTATCTCTTCCATCACGCATTCGTTTCATGGACTTACTTTTGAGACCACTAAGTTCCATATTTTCAAAATAGTTTGGGAATTTTGTAAGACGTCTTTCCAAACTTTGGCCAACTAGCCATTCCTTTCCAACGGGCCAACCTGCTACGTTTGGTGGATTAAACAATGATTGGCCAAAATCTTCCGCTGCATCGACAGCCCACTGAAATTTTGCACCCCTATCACCAGCCGTACCAAGCGTCCTTATTGTTCCAAAAACTAGATCTATTGGGCTCTTTACAAGTGTGAGTTTATTCTTTTTGTCCCAAAATTTTTTCAGACTTAGTGTCGCTTTCAATAGGGCCTTAATCTCAAAACCACTCTCTCTGAAAGCAGAAACCATATAGGCTAAATCCTCTTTGCTTGGTTCGCCGAGTTCTACATATTCTGAATAAAATTTGTGAGCTATAAATTCGCCAAATGAAGGATGGCTTGCTATTAATTCCATAAACTCTTCGATATTGGAATACTGCTCGCCAAAGGCTGCAAAACCACCCCTCGTCACTTTAGAGTTAAATATCTGAAATTGCTCAGTGACATAATTTATGCCGTGACCAGAAATAGCTTTTGCTAAATTCTTTATATCATTTTCTGAATAAGCACCCTCCCCTAAAGAAAACAACTCTAAAAATTCCCGAGCTAGATTTTCGTTAGGATTCTGAACAGTACTTTGTTCATTGTTTAAGTAAACAATCATACCTGGATCAGAGAAGGCCACGGAAAGAAAATCCAAAGCGTTACCACTTGAATTTTTCCGTATAATTTCGAGGTGCTTCGCAAAAGAATGAGTTTGATTGTAAGTATCAAAAGCTACTGAAAAGTGATCTAGCCATAGCAAAGCAAGCCTTTCAAACTGCGGAGTAGTAGTTTCAATAATTTCTTTTGCCCAGGCAACCTCTAAGGTACGTCTGTAGTTTTTGATTCCACAAGAATGCTGGTCTCTCCTTAAAGCGTCTTCCATAAAACTAACAGGCGTCATTTCAGTAAACCATGATGGCATAATAAAACCATCAGAGTGGTTCTCTAATTCAGAAATGCTTTTTTCAATTGCTTGCCGCCTAGTCAAACCGATCCATTGAGACACCCTATCTAGAGGGGCACCAATACCTATTCTTCTCTCAAAACGTATAGCGTCAAATTTTGATAGTTTTATATTTAGGTGAGTGGAGTCAAAGTTACTCAAAGCAAACTCCAAATCTGGCCTTTCAGCAGGTCGTTCTGTTTTTAAATTTCCAGATGAAGAGGATGTCTGACCGCCTCTAAATTTTACTGCTGCGTCTGCTAATCCCACAAAAATTAATGTCATTATGATTGAAATGAAAATTTTCACAACTTATCCCCTAAGTCAGTCTTATTATTTAAATTAATAAAGTATAACTCAGTGCAAAGTTTAATTTGAAGAATGATCATTCTCATGCCTCCTCCACTATTTAGTTACAAGAATAAAACAATACAGAAGAGGGTATGTCAGGACTGAAGTCTGTCAAAAAAGCGTTTAAAAAATATGCTGTTAACACTTAACAAAGAGCTACCCGTGCGAGCACGAAGCACTACGTTAGCTAATTGACAATTACCACAATATATGACATTTATTGGCACCAACGTACACTATATATTGTAATTGTTTCCCAATAAAGTATTATCGCAGAGATAAAAATGATGCATTTTACAATACACTTTTTAGGTTTTATATGCGTAAACAACAAAGTGATCCGATAAACTGGAAGTTGCGCCTTAGCTTAGTGACAGTTGCGTGTTGTAGCGTCGTAGCTGTCGTAACCCTGCCTTTCGTTTGAAAGGAAAGGCTCATTAATTATTTAGCCAACCCTTGATTTTTGTCACGCAGCTGTGACTTTAAAACAAATAAGGCCTCAAAAGCAGACGCTCTCAATGGCTTATATGTCGTGGGCGATAGAACTCAAGCTTGTCAAGAAAGCTTCCTAACATGTCAGGAGACAATATAATTCAAGCAGTGATGGTGAGTGAGCGTATTGTTTAATGCCTTCAATCCCGCACAATTTGGCACATAGCTGGCACATGTGACTAAATTTTGCAACGGAAACTGTGGCACACTGACGTATAAAGAATCTTTTATTGCTTGTTTGTCTAGTTTTGCTCTCAGCCAATTATTATCGTCGAACAGTTTATCTCTGTCTTCTATTCATGAGTTGATAAGTTAAAGCTCTATCTACTCAACCTGCCGACTGCCATCACAACTGCGAACCCTCAAACTCAATTTTCTTTTTCCTGCTTATCCAAATCAACACGTAACCAACTATCTTTGCTCAAATCCCATAGCCAAATAACTTCAGTTGGAAGCATACCCGGTTCCTTTTTAACTGAACCCTTATCCAAACTTTCACGCTCGATTTGTTTCACCGCGTTTGCAGAAACTAAGCTCATAGCTTGATTTTTAACTTTTTGAGGTTTCTGTTTTATTAGGTTTGTTGGATTATTTTTCTGACCTTTCACTGGCGGTGATAACACTCTCTTAGTTATTGGCGCAGATGAATTATTGCGGCTAAACGTTGCAGAATGAGAGAGGGGCACGACTAAATTAAGTGAAGCAGAAAAAGTTTTTGAATCAGTTAAATTCTGGATTTGGAAATCAAACAACTTTTGACCATCGCCATCTCCAACGAGAAATACATGAATATTTGTGCCACAAGAATTGTTGTCCAAATTCGACGAAATCCTCTGACACGAATAACCTGGCGCAACCGACAATGTATTGCCAAGACCACTTACATTGCCCAATTTTGGGCGAAATTTAAATTCTGGTGCCACGGAAATTTCTGTAACATTGACTTTAGAATCACCAACCTTTAAATCCTCATATATTGAACCAAACTCAAAACTTGACCTTACCGCTTTTGCTTTACTGACACCGTGGTCAAAAGATAAAGACGGCCAGATCTCAATCTTTCCTTCTATGAAATCTGGGGGATCTAATAAAGAAGCTTTTAGGAGCCCTCTAAGAGAAAACCCATAGAGATATGAAACTGTTTCAAATTTAGAAGACCATATTTGTCCATTCGAGCCCAACTCCGCTTTTCCCTGTCCTAAAGCAACCATTAAATGGTTTTCTAGAAATGCGTTTTCTCTAACGTTCATTATATTATAGACTGTAAATGAAGTTCCTTTGTTCTCAACCTTTCCAGAATTTGGGTTTACAGTGTCCGAGTTGTGATATTGCAGTCCAAATGCGCCACCAATAGTTCCTAAATCTTTTGCTGGTTGCTCAACTGAAACTCTTATCTCACTATTTGTAGTTTCATTACCATTCCGATTATCTACATAGCTTAATGCAGTATCTATGTTCCAACGACTTCCATTTTTCACCGGTTGTGTATTCGAAGAAGAGGTAGTAAATTTCGAAATATTTTCATTTACAAAAATATGATTTATTGGTTTTTCATAATCATAAAAATCAAGTTTGCTCTCAGGTTGATCCTGTTCCACATTTTTCTGGTAAGCAATATGTCTCTCAATTGCATCAGAAATATACATTTTATTAAATTTTATTAGACTTTTAGTCCTGTTTAGAACCTCGAGGTTAACAGTGGTTGCCAGTTTGGCCGCTGCGTCAGTCTGGTCTGTATCACCAAAAGACACCGGTTCACCATAGATGTATAAATTCACACCATCGGAAACCGTTCGATTGGGTAAATAAGAGGTAACAACGATGTAATAGGTTTGTCCCCCGACAAGATTTTCAGTTATTTGTGGGCAATATGACACCCGTCCCCCGCAAGTACCCATGGTAACGCCAACAGAGCGGGTGCCAGTAAAATCATCTTTTACAGTCTGAGCGTTAGTTGCCGGAGTGCTTGATTGAAATGCCCCAGAATAAAATATAATTACTGTATCTTCGGTACTAGACGATAAGCCTATCTCGTAAGTTCCTGAAGAACTCGGAACAAAGTATTGAGCAACAAAATTTCGATTTGAACCGGTGGTAGCTAAATTCGCAGTGGAGCTTAATGTTGGACCTCCACCATTGAATGACCCAGATGTTGCTCCGTCAGAATTTGTAGTCAACACTGTCTCACTGAGGATTGGCGCGGCAAAAGTTGAAGAACTAGTTACCGCCCAAATAAGGAGACAAACTATGAGTTGTAATAAAACTTGCTCGGTATTTTCTTTATTCGCACTTGGCCTATGAATAGTCATTACATTTAAAACACTACTTCATTTTCAACGAATTGAAAAATATCATTAGGGCTCATTCACAAAAACTTATTTCTTGGACCATTAAAATCCACTTGTTCATGGGAGAAAAGCAATGTTCTCACTTACACACTTTTTTGTTAACAGGATTATAGGTAAAGTTTGAACCTTTCCGTTAAAGTCAAAAGCTCATATTTTAAACAACTTTTTGGCGGGAGTAGCGGAACTCGAACCCACAGACTCCGGGGTTACAGGCCGTTATTTGAAAGTAATTAGGGGTAAAACAGTAGAAATAGTACTATATATTGCTTGGCGTTTACGAGTTATTCCCATGCAAAACATAGCACGAAAGTTACATAAAGTAGCATAGCCAGCTGTAACGCCCCATCAAGCTTTTCTGCAGGTTTTTCACATTATTACAATGGTTAAAATTCAAAGTACAATGCTCCAACACCAATAAATCAAAAACTTTCACTAGAGCAATGTGATTAATTTTCTATTTATTTTTCGCTAAAGTCATAGTTGAGCTTGCCTCGACAACTCGAACTTTTACAAGTCAAATTATCCTACTAAATGGTCGCTAATGACTTTTTCTCTTTTGGGGAAATGCATCAACATCTCAACTTGTCGTTTTCAAACCATCTATATCATTTATATCACTTGCACGTATCGGAGGACACGCCCGAAGTTGGTTGGTTTCCTCATCTGAAAACACACGCGAACGAGTAAGAAATCTTTTTCCAGTGGGCCCCTCTATAGAAAACATCCCACCTCTTCCGGACACTACATCAATAATCAGTTGTGTGTGTTCCCAATAAGTGAATTGGTCATCAGCAATAAAAAACGGCTGGTCGCAAATATTACCTAAAAGTACATCTCTAGAACCCACCCTAAAGTCTCCCCGAGGGAAACACATAGGGGCCGAGCCATCACAACAACCACCAGATTGATGGAAAAGTAGCGGACCGTGAACTGAAATTAGTTCTCCTATTAATTCAACGGTTTTTTCAGTCGCAGATACACGTTCAATCATTACAATACTCCAAAAGCACTGCCCCAAAATCTGGAACAGTGCTTTATTGATTTTTTTAGAAGAAACCGTCTGGAACCTCTGAATAAGACACAAGGACATTTTTTGTTTGTTGATAATGACTCAGCATCATCTTATGCGTTTCTCGTCCAATTCCCGAGTTTTTATATCCTCCAAAAGCTGCATGAGCGGGATAAGAATGGTAATTGTTAACCCACACTCGGCCAGCTTGTATGCCGCGGCCCATTCTGTAGCAAATGTTAGCATCGCGAGACCAAACACCAGCACCGAGCCCATACAGAGTATCATTCGCAATCTCTAGTGCCTCGGACTCTTCTTTAAAAGTCGTAACAGACACTACAGGTCCAAATATTTCCTCCTGGAAAATTCGCATAGAATTATTGCCCTTAAATGCGGTAGGTTGAACGTAATAACCTCCAGCAAGTTCATTACTCAGAGTTCTCTGCTCCCCACCAAACAAAACTTCAGCACCTTCTTGACGTCCAATATCCATGTAAGACATGATCTTATCAAATTGTTCACTGGATGCCTGCGCTCCAACTTGAGTATTGAGGTCAAAGGGTGTTCCACAGTTCAGTGCGTCCACTCTCTGTTTTACCATTTCCATGAATGGTTCATAAATATCCTCATGAATTACAGCTCTAGACGGGCAAGTGCAAACTTCACCTTGATTGAAGTATGCATGAAGAAAGCCCTCCACACAGCGGGAAATGTAGTCATCTGAACCTTGCATTATGTCTTTGAAATAAATGTTGGGACTTTTTCCGCCAAGCTCCAGTGTCACAGGTATCAAATTTTCAGACGCATACTGAAGAATTAGTCTTCCAGTGGTTGTTTCCCCCGTGAAGCCTACCTTTTTGACCCTGTTGCTGGATGCTAATGGTTTTCCAGCTTCAACGCCAAAACCCTGAACAATATTTACCACACCTGGTGGCAATAAATCTTCGATCAACTCCATTAGAACACAAATAGAAAATGGAGTTTGCTCTGCGGGTTTCAACACAACAGCATTACCGGCGGCAAGAGCAGGTGCAAGTTTCCACGCTGCCATCAAAATTGGGAAATTCCAAGGAATAATTTGTCCAACAACACCTAAGGGTTCTGGATAATGGTAAGCCATCATACCTTGAGCCGAATTACCGCCTCCTGATTGCATTCCGTCAATGTTTCCTATTGACCCTTCTTGCGCACGGATGGCGCCAGCAAAATACCTAAAATGATCGACTGTCAAAGGAATATCAGCTGCAAACCCTTCTCTGATTGGCTTTCCATTATCTAAGGTTTCAGCAAGTGCGAGCATTTCTGTGTTTTCTTCAATACGATCTGCTATTTTAAGAAGAATATTAGCTCGAATTGCTGGACCAGTCCGGCCCCAGTCTGGAGCAGCGGCGTGTGCTGCATCCAAAGCTGCCTCTACATCAGCTGAGTTTGACCTCGGGATTTCACAAATTACCTTTCCGCTTGTTGGTGAAATATTTTCAAAATACTTACCATCTCTCGGAGCAGCCCACTTTCCCCCAATGTAGTTTTCATATCGTGACTTGGGCATGAGTTTTGCGCCTTCATCACCTGGATAAATAAAAGGACTTACTTGATCCATGGTTTCCTCCACTTTGTTTGATTGAATATTTTTTTCCGATAACGATATCCATTAACATTAAATGCTGAAAGGCTTTAAGAATTATTTTCCAATAGTCAAAAAAATATTGTGATCGAAAATTAAAAACTAAATGTCTCCTGTAAGTTAGAAGCAATCAAGGCAAGGCCTTTTAAATTCCTCAATTTTTACTGATATATAATATTTTGTCGACTTCTGCTCCATTTTTAGGCAACTACTGGGCTCTTAAAACTTGGGGCTTCAGGAAATGGCTCAAATTTAATGAAGCCTTGGCTGCACAAATGTTTGCGGACAATTAACGATTGTAAATATTTAAGAAATGAATGGCGAAAATAAGTGAACTCGAACCCGCGGTCTCCGGCGTGATAGGCAGTTTTTTTGGATAACAAGGGGAAAATCGATAGCATTTAGGTTAAATACTGCCCATCATTTACTATATGACCCCATATAATTTTGCAGACAGACTGTAGGCACTTGCTGCAGCGTTATATCAATGCGCGATAGCTTTTCATTGAACATGCTTTCTCTGTTCTTTTTTATCACGCAGAAGCTGGTGATATGATATAGCAATGCAATCCAAACGAATTATTGATAGTCATTGATACAGGCTAATCCTTCACTTAATTCCTTAAAATGAGTTCATTCCGACCGCCATTGTGGTTCACGTTTTTTCAAAAATGCCTCGCGCCCTTCAATAGCATCCTTGCTATTGATCATTCTCTCAAATGCTGAATAGGTTTCTGCAAATGCGTCTTCAAGTTCAGTTTTTTCTCGTCCTTGATCCATCATCTGCTTTGTTGCTTGCACCGCCAATGGCGCACCCTTGCATATTTCGCGAGCGAGAGAGAGTGCTTGTTTAAGCACAGAACCCTTTTCACATAAAATATTCACCAGACCAATTCGGTAGGCAGTTTCGGCGCTGAACATTCGCGAAGTCAACGCTAATTCCTTTGCATGTTTTTCTGAAATCTGTCGCATTAAACGGTGCAGTCCACCGCTTGCAGCTAGTCCAACCCGAGGTTCCGGCAAGGCAAAGCGGGAGTTTCGATCTGCCACACAAAGGTCGCATGCAAGAACAATCTCGAGGCCACCTCCGATTGCGTCTCCATTAACCGCAGCGATGACAGGCTTTATCAAATCAAATCTCTCAGCAAGCCCCCCAAACCCCGAGGGAGGCAAATTATCTCTCCGCAAACCAGCCTTAACGGATAGGTCAGAACCTGCGCAAAAGGCTTTATTACCAGCGCCGGTAATAATGGCCACTTGAATGCTTGCATGCGCAGAAAATTTATCGAAAAGTTCGGCGAGGCAGTTATGTGCCTCAGGATTTAGAGCATTTCGACGACGTGGGTTATCAATGGTTAATATCAGAACGTTTCCAACTGTTTCCCAGTTTATGCCGGCTCTCTTTCCATTCATCAATTGGGTCTCCTCAGAGAAAAATCGCTAATTAAATGCTGCGTTTCAAAAGTAATTGGATGTTTGAAATTGTAAAGCCAAGTGATCACAATAAAAAAGTGTGTAGAAATAAAAAATAGCAACAGCGTGCAAACACTGCGTTCGGCTTAAATATTGTAATTGTAAAAGAACTTATATGCAGTGGTGAATGGACAGAACCCTCAACTCCCGGTTTTGGAAAACGGCTGAATAATCTCTACCCTGATTGAATGCATCAAATACATTACATAAATAAACAAGTCTTCAGAACTAGTCATTACAGTGTAGTCAATTCATTTCATCCCGTGTTAGCGTTTAGTTACCTTTTTAATGCCTAAAAAGTCTTTGAAAATGCCACTTCAGCTGCCTACGGTTGGTGCTTTGTTAGTTTCTTCAACACCTCTGTGAGCTTAGGTTAAACCATGGATGACTTGCTTGAACGTGGTGGTCTTCATTTTAAGAAATTCACGAACATTCGCTGAATTGATAAATTTTGTTGAGAGGGCTTTTGATCGGCACGAATAAGAAGGGGTTAACACGGGAGCTATGAAGAGTAAATTATGAGTATTTTTAAGAATGTTAAGTCAATTTTTCCGGGCTTCCTCATTACATTTTTAGTCGCAATTTCAGCTAAGTTCCTATCCAATAATTACGGCGGGCCAACCATTCTATTTGCACTTCTGTTAGGTATGAGCTTACATTTTCTCTACACCGAAACAATTTGCGAAAAAGGCATAGATTTTGCCTCCAAATATTTATTACAACTAGGAATAATATTGCTCGGGTTTGGTGTTACGTGGCAACAGATTGTCAAAATTGGCTTCAAACCCCTTTCAATAGTTTTATGCGCAATAATTTTTACAATTTTGCTCGGCCCAATATTGGCTAAATTTTTGAATAGGGGTTGGAGGATTGGAGTTCTAACGAGCAGTGCAGTCGCTATTTGTGGAGCCTCAGCTGCGCTTGCAATTTCGTCAATATTGCCAAAGAACAAATTCTCCGAACAGAACACCTTATTTACGATTGTATCCGTCACTACCCTTAGTACATTAACAATGATAGTCTATCCATTGCTTGTAAGATATTTGAACATGGATGACTTCTCGGCCGGTGTTTTTTTAGGTGCTTCAATACATGACGTGGCTCAAGTTGTTGGCGCCGGATACGGAATATCAAAAACTGCTGGTGATACGGCTACACTGATCAAGATGGTGAGGGTTGCCTCCCTGTTTCCTATTGTTCTGATTTTGTTATGCTTTTTACAAAACAAACCAAAATCAGGTGCATTAACAAATGTTCCTATCCCGTTTTTTATTGTCGGCTTTTTAATGACAATTTTTTTAAATTCTACAGGAAATTTTCCAGAAAGTTTAAAAATCATTTTCTTAGACATTTCGGCTTGGTGCATAGCCTTGGCTATTTCAGCTATTGGAATGAAAACCGCTTTATCATCGTTAAAACATGTGGGTTACCAAGCCATTTTGCTAATTGTATTCGAGTCTATTTTTCTAATGACATTTGTACTCGTTTGCGTTCTTAACTTAATTTGAATTTGGTAAAAAAGACCGCATATACTTCAAACAAAGTCGCCAAGTTCAGCATTAGAATAGGGCGTTATAAATACAATCTGTATATTAAACTCAGTAAAAACGAAGCTCTCGACAGATATTATGCTGCTCTGTTTTGGAAAACCGTTAGTCCTGCAAAAAAAGTCAAATTAAAATAT